>JAHDBK010000330.1:2725-4975 GCA_020630455.1 Saprospiraceae bacterium | reverse complement strand
CAGTTATCAGTTAAGTTATTAAAGATTAACTAAAACAAGAATACTCATTTATAACTTTTTAATTGAAAAAATCTTAGAGTAATGCTAATCTATATATCTGATAT
This sequence comes from Saprospiraceae bacterium, assembly GCA_020630455.1. Taxonomy (GTDB): domain Bacteria; phylum Bacteroidota; class Bacteroidia; order Chitinophagales; family Saprospiraceae; genus JAHDCE01. The sequence continues at coordinate 4,871 of JAHDBK010000330.1, read as the reverse complement.
ATTCACTGTTTTTTATGTTTATAAAATAAGAATACATTTAAGTTATTTCAAAATAAAAATAAAGAGATTAAAACTTAAACATACTCTAAAAGACACAAGATACATATTTATATTTAAAAGCAATAATTAAATAATCAGATAATAGACTATAGATATTAGACTTTTTTTACAAGTAAATAATAAAGAAAATTCTTTATTATTTACTTATTGGAAATAAAATTTTTACCACTTTATTAAATAACGAACTAATAGGGTTTTTTTTAGCACATAAGAGCATGTTTAAATTTTAATCTTTATGAGAATCAACATATTAAGAACTTGTCTTTATAAATATTTTATCGTTTATCCCGATAAACTCAAAAATATTTATTTCGCCAAAACCTCAATCTATTGATTCTCATTGTGATAAATTTTTAAACATGCTCTAAAAAAAGCCATTCCAATAAAATGGAATGGCTTTTTTTATTAAGATTTTCTATTAATTCCTAAAAAATTATTTAGGCTCAATAGTAACTTCTTTTTTAACTAATTTTACTTCTGCTTTTTCTACAGTTGCTTCTTTTTGAGCAGCTGCCTTTTTAGAAGCACAACATGCTTTCTTTTCAGCACTTGAGCAAGATGTTTTCTTTGCATCAGTAGCAGAAACAGTTTGAGCTTTAGCCGCTCCTGTACAAGTTTTAGCACTTGTAGCTTTTTCAGCAGAACAAGATGTTTTTTTAGCATCTAAAGTTTTTACACTTTTTGATGGTGAAGCATTGATGAAAGTCTTAGTTTCAGCATCATACTCAACAGGCTTTAAAGATACTTTACCAGATGAAGCACAAGTGCTTTTTCTGTAATAAGATGTTTTTCCTGATTGAGAACAAGTCTTAGACTCGATATTCTCATCTTGAGATGCTAATACTGCAGCAGCATCTTTTGTGTCAGCTTTAACAGCAGTAGCTGCTTCTTTTTTAGTACAAGTTTTTGCACAAGATTTTTTAGCAGCAGTAGACTTACCAGTACACTGAGCAGAAGCCATTGTTCCAACAAAAGCAACAAAAGCAAAAAGCATTAAAAATTTCTTCATAACTTTTAGTATTAAATTAATTGAATAAAAATAATTTTTCTTAATCGCACCAAAAATAATAATAATTTTAAAGACTTATCAACATTTATGGATACGATTTATAATATTTAACAATTTTTTTTGAAAAAAGACGTCAATTTAGGAAAAAAAATATGTTTTAATTTTATTTTTTCAATTTTGCTAAAATAGTTTTGTTTCCTATAGACTTATCTCCAATTGCTACTTGAATATCTGCATCAAGTGGTAAAAAAACATCCACTCTAGAGCCAAATTTAATAAATCCAACATCTTCCCCTTGAATCACTTCTTGATTTTTTTCAGCATAGCAGACAATCCTTCTAGCTAAAGCTCCTGCGATTTGTCTCATCAAAACCTCCTCTTTTCCATTATTAATTACAATCGTTGTCCGTTCATTTTCAGTGGATGATTTGGGATGCCATGCTACTAGGTATCTACCCGCATGATATTTCACATAAGATATAACTCCTGAAATAGGGTTTCTGTTCACATGTACATTCAATGGACTCATAAAGATAGATAGCTGAATTCGTTTTTGTTTAAAATATTCGTCTTCAAATGCTTCTTCTATAACTACTATTTTTCCATCGGCAGGAGCATAAATAATTGAATCGTCTTGATTTGATATCTCTCTAATTGGATTTCTAAAAAATTGCACTATTAGAACAAATAGTACAAAACTTATTATTGCAAATACCCAAAAGACCATTCTAGGTGCATAAAAAAATAAACCAATATTTATAATATCTAAAAATATTAATGCTCCTAAAATAATGAAATACCCTTCTTTATGTATCCTCATTATAACAAAAATTCTTTATCTTTTTATTGTCAATATATTAACAAGGGCAAAATTACTTATTATATTTATAATATTAACAATATGAATAACAAATAATTAAAAATCAAAGATTGCAACTAATACCTATATATTGACTCTCTTATTTAGATAAGTATTATTAAATTTGCATAATTATTTTATAAAAAAGAAAATTACAATTATGAAATTACAGAATAATGTATGGATATGCTTCTTAGGCTTAATGCTTTTTATAAGTG
>JAHDBK010000330.1:0-2715 GCA_020630455.1 Saprospiraceae bacterium | reverse complement strand
TAAATAATTAAATAAATTCATTTGCAACTTATAAGCTCTTATTCGTTCTCTTATTAAATAAGTATTGTTATTTTTGCAAAATTATTATAATAAAATTATTAATTTACAATTATGAAACTACAAAACAATATATGGTTTTTCATCTTAGGGCTTTTATTTTTTATCAATGGTTGTAAAGGACCTGCTGAAGTCATAGAAGTAGAACCTACCGAAGAACGTGACCTTAGCGAAATTGTTATCAAACCAGAAGTTGAAGAGGAAGAAGAATATAAACTTCCTATTTATAACGAAAGTTATAGAAGAACAAATGATTTGCTTCATACCAAATTAGAATTATCATTTGATTGGGAAAAACAACACGTTTTGGGTAAAGCATGGTTAGATTTCAAACCTTTATTTTATGCTACATCAAGTTTAGAACTAGATGCCAAAGGGTTTGATTTACACAAAGTACAAGTTAATGGTAAAGATGCTAAGTACGATTATAAAAATGAAATTCTAATTATTGATTTAGGAAAAGAATTTAAAGCTTCTGAAAAATATCAAGTTTTTATTGATTATACTGCAAAACCTAATGAAAGAAAGTATGGTGGAAGTAGTGCTATTACCTCTGAAAAAGGTCTTTTCTTCATCAATCCTAAAGGGGAAGTAGCAGGAAAGCCGACTCAAATATGGACTCAAGGAGAGACAGAAAATAATTCTGCTTGGTTTCCTACTATCGACAAACCTAATGAGCGTACTACTCAAGAAATTTATTTAACTATAGAAGATAAGTATAAAACATTATCTAATGGTCTATTAGAAAGCTCAAAGCCAAAAGGAAATGGTATGAGAGAAGATTATTGGAATATGGATCAACCTCACGCACCTTATCTATTCATGTTAGCTATTGGAGAATTTGCAGTAGTAAAAGATGATTGGAATGGAATGCTTGTAGAATATTATGTAGAACCTGAGTACGAAAAAGATGCAAAAGCGATTTTTTCCAACACCCCTGAAATGTTGACTTTCTTTTCAGATTATATCGGAGTAAAATATCCTTGGAAAAAATATTCTCAAGTAGTTGTTAGAGATTATGTTTCTGGTGCAATGGAAAATACAACGGCTTCTATTTTTGGAGAGTTTGTACAAAGACATGAAAGAGATTTAATTGACAATCACAATGAAAGAATTGTAGCACATGAATTGATGCACCATTGGTTTGGTGATTATGTAACTTGTGAAAGTTGGGCAAATCTTACCATGAATGAAGGTTTTGCTAATTATAGTGAATACCTTTGGTTTGAACATAAGTATGGTCGTGATGCGGCGGATTATCACTTAAGAGGAGAACAGCAAGGTTATATTGCTTCGTCTCAAAGAGGTGCTCATCCACTTATTCATTTTGGTTATAATGACAAAGAAGATATGTTTGATGCACACAGTTATAATAAAGGTGGTGCGATTTTACATATGTTACGCAAAACGATTGGCGATGGTGCTTTTAGAGCAGGGTTGACTAAATACTTAAATGAGAATAAATATTCTGCTGTTGAAGCTCATGATTTGAGATTAGCTATGGAAGATGTCTCTGGTCAAGATTTAAATTGGTTTTTCAATCAGTGGTTCTTTGAGCAAGGTCATCCTAGGTTAGGTGTAGAATATGGATATGATGCTGCTAGAAAAGAAGCGGTAGTTTCTTTAACTCAACGTCAAAATCCAAGTAAAAATCCTCCTATTTTTGTTTTGCCAATGGCTGTTGATATTTATCTTGAAGACGGAAAAGCTCCTATCCGTAAAATGATTACCATGAATGAAAGAACACAAGAGTTCAAATTCAAAGTAGATGCTGAGCCCAAATTAATCATTGCAGATGCAGAGCATTATTTATTAGCACAAATGACTGAAGATAAATCAGAAGAAGAATATATTTTCCAGTTCAACAACGCTCCTTTATTTGAAGATAGAATGACGGCATTAGAAATGTTATCTAATAGCAATAGTACGGCGGCTCAATCTATTGTAAAGAAAGCTTTAAAAGATGATTTTTGGGCTATTAGAAATATGGCTATAGATGCTATCGCATTGACTGAAGACATCATGCCTACTATTGAAAACATGGCTAAAAACGATCCTCATTCTCAAGTAAAATCTACTGCATTATTGATTTTAGGAGAATCTGGAAATACTAAATATATCAGCGTAGCTAAAAATGCCATTGAAAATGAAAGGGCTTATAGTGTTGTAGCTGCAGGATTAGAAGCTTTAATAGGCTTGGATATGGATAAAGCAAAAACGTATGCTTCTAAATTAGAAAATGAAGACAACTCGGGTATCTTAGCAGCTGTTGCTACTTTATATGCTAGTAGTGGCGATTTGAGTAAAATGAGCTTCTTTGAAAATAAATTCTCTAAAGTAGATGGCTTTGGTGCGGTACGTTTTATGACGACTTATGTAGGTTTATCTATGGCGGGTGGCAAAGACAAAATGATGGAAGCAGTCAACACGCTTAAACCTATGGCACTCAATATGTCTGAATCTCCTTATAGAAGATACGGAGCAACTAATGCCATCAATGAATTATATAATGTTTTCAAAAATGATGGTGATACCGAAAGTGCTATGACCTTGAAAAAATACATCCAAGAAATCACAGAAGCAGAGGAGATGGGACAATTGAAGCAGATGTATGGTTCTTTTGGAAGATAGCGATTTATAAAGAGATTTCTTTATTAT
>JAHDBK010000329.1 GCA_020630455.1 Saprospiraceae bacterium | reverse complement strand
CGTTAGGTGCAACGAAAGAAAGAAAGAAAAAACACTGTTAATAATACTAATTTGTGTTTCATTCGCTACTTAATCCCAATAGAATATGACAATACCAAATTTGCTTTTAGAAAAATACATCAAAAAACTTAATGAAATTAGAAATGATAAAAATCTATTAAATAATCTTAAGTTTTCAACGAATGACTCTAATCACTTTGAACGACTAAAATTGAACCTTGCACTATTTAACGACTTCAAAAAGACAGATTACTGGATAGCTAAATATTTATTTGAACAAGAAGTAAATTGGAGAAAATCAAAAAAATATTATGAAAATGGAGAAGTCGATAACTTATATTTTTCTGCATTCTTAGTTTCGAGGTATCAACAACCAGAAATGGTTATTAAATTCTTCGAAGCTAAAATGATTGATTTTGATTGTATCTTTGGATTTGACGGAGAATATCTTTTGTCTAATGGAAAAGAAAAAACCTACAAATTCCTTTCAAATTCAGAGTATGAATTAAAAGAAAAAATTTACAAGTATATTGGTAATTCAGTTGAAAACTGCGAGTACGAAGATGAAGACCTTAAAGACTGGAAAGATTTCAAATACCAATATTTCGAAATTTACATTCTACCAATTGAAGATGAAATGTGGTTTTTATACCAAATAAGAGAACAAAAATTAATGGAAAATAACTTTAAATCTTGGATTGACTTGCAAATAGACTGGACAAGTGAAAATATTTGGAAATATGAGCTTTATTCCAGATATCTTTTGGATGATAAAAATCTGAGAATAGCGAAAAAATTGAAATCCAAATTGAAGTAAAAAGAACGCAAGCACCTAACAAAGCATATATGTTCAGTGCCGGCAAAAGCCGTCACCGACACATATGCGGGCCGTTCAGTTCAAGGGCTTCGCCCTTGAACTGAACGGAGCGGCGGCTCGCATTTGGGGTAACGAAGCCCCAAAACAGAACTGCGGCTTACCGACCACCACTGCGATTCCTTGTGGCGGCGGCAAGCCGCCGCTCCGTTAGGCGAAATCAAGTTAAACCATTAAAAGAGTAAAACATGCAAACAAAAAAAAGAATATTAGTCTTGCAAATCATATTACTATGTACATTGATAGGGAATGCTCAATATACTAGAGAAGTGAATTCCGTCGATTTAGTATTAGGAGGAGATTTTGGATATAGAACTATAAGTGGTGAAATATCAAAGGAAGGAGTTATAAATTCATTAAATAATCGAGCATTATACGAAGCACCAAAATTGAACTATAGATTTGGATTGAATTACAATATAGGAATTAGAAAATTGTCAGCAAGATTAGGTTTAAGATATGCGAATCCTGGATTTGCAATAGCGCAAAGAATAGAGAAAATAAATATTGAAGAAGATATCAATGACATAACGAAAGTTTATGACTCTAATGGAAAAAGATATAAATACAAATACCAAATAATAGAAGTTCCTATTGGAATAAGATATATATTGATAAATACAATTTGTCAGCCTTACTTCGAAATAGGCCTCTCTCCTACTATTTATCATAAAACGATAATAGAAGAGATAATCGGATTGGAAAGAACAGGGATAAAGTACAGTTGGAAAGAGCAAATAAATACTATGAACTATATTGGTTTTGCGTCAGTTGGAGGCAACTTTAATATTACTGAAAATGTAAGTGGATTCACTCAAATGATAGGCAGATATCAAGTCAATAATTTAAGAAAAAGAGAAACCGTAGAAAAATTGATAGGGATAGGATTGGAAATAGGAATCAGGTATTTTATTGAATAGGAGAACTTCGCCTAACATTGTACACTAGTCGAGGCAGTATTTATTAGTTTTGTTTTTCACTTTCGGTGAAAAAGTATATTTTGGGGTAACATTTTCACTTTAGCGGGCTGGCTAAATACTGCCCCGCTATTGTACCGCCGTTACCCACAAGCCAAGAAAACAAACGAATTATATGAATTTCAAACAATTACTTTTACCTTTGTCAAAAAATGAATGGAAGGAAAAACACAATTTACATTTATTGATTTATTTTCAGGAATTGGAGGTTTTCATTTAGCAATGCATCAATTGGGAGGAAAATGTGTATTTGCTTCTGAAATGGATGAAAATGCGAGGAAAACATATGAACATAATTTTAAAAAAATCTCACCAAATTTATTTGAATCTACAAGTTTTAATTCTGATATACGAACAGTAACACCTTCAAGAATTCCTGATTTTGATGTATTATGTGCAGGGTTTCCATGTCAGCCTTTTAGTCAAGCTGGATATAAAAGAGGTTTTAATGATAATCATAATTCAGAAAGAGGAAACTTATTTTTCACCATTGCAGAGATACTTGATGTTAAAAAACCGAAAGCATTTTTCCTTGAAAATGTGAGAGGAATTATTTCCCATGATAAAGGAAAAACATTCAATATTATTAGAAATATCATTGAACAAGAACTAAATTATTCCTTCTATTATAAAGTAGTTAAAGCTAGTGATTATGGATTACCTCAACTTCGCCCTAGGGCATTTATGATAGGATTCAGAGATGAGGGTTTTCTAAAAGGGTTTAACTTTCCTGCAAAAAAACCTTTGAAATATAACATGAGTGAAGTTTGGGGAGGAGATTGTACCAGAGAAATTGGTTTTACTTTACGTGTTGGGGGAAGAGGGTCAAAAATAGATGATAGAAGAAATTGGGATGCTTACATGGTTGATGGAGAAATCAGACAATTATCGCCAAAAGAAGGTAAAAAAATGCAAGGTTTTCCTGATAATTTTGAATTTCCTGTAAGTAAAACTCAAGCTATTAAACAATTAGGAAATAGTGTAGCAGTTGATGCGGTAAGGGAGGTCGCATCTCACATGATAAAATATATGAATAACTTGAGTTCAAATAAGGAATTAATGAAAAAAACAAATAATAAAGGAGAATGGACAGAACTTTTGGTTTTTATTCGATTACTTGTAGAACAAGAATTGAAACTATCAGATTCTAATTTAGAACCAAATGATATAGTGTTCAATATAGAAAAAGTAACGAATAATAATTTAGAATACGAGTTTATTTTACTCAATCAGTCAAAAATAATCTCAAAAAACCAAAGAACAAGAGAAGAGAAAGAAATTGTCATTACCGATTTATTAAATAAAGAGACATTAGAAAATTTGCTAAATGCAATAAAAGATGGTTCAGGTGCTTTTGAAATAGCTGATTTTCAATTAATACAAAATGAACTTGGTATTTCGATAGTCAAGGGAGGAAATAGTTACCAAAAAGCTGATATTTTACTAGATATTTCTACAAAAGAATTTAAAAAGCCAAATGAAGGTTTTGGAATAAAATCTTATTTAGGAAGTAAACCAACATTATTAAATGCATCTGGCAATACTAATTTCATTTTTAGAATAGATAATTTTGATAGTTCTAGGATTGATGAAATAAATGAAATCAGTACAAGAACAAAAATAAGAGATAGAATAAATTTGATTCAAAATTTAGGCGGAGAGTTTAAATTTATTGGAGCAGAAAGAGAGAATATGGAATATAACTTAAAATTAGTTGATTCATTGATGCCACAAATAGTAGGTCATATTTTACAAGCATTTTATAAAGAAAGAATTTCGTCAATTAGTAAAATAGTAGATTTTATACATGAAAATGAAGTATTAGATAAGGAAATAAATTATTCTGCTAAAGATAGTTTAAAATTGAAAATACAAAAGTTATTAGTTGATATTCTTTTAGGATTTTTTGCAGGAACTAAATGGGATGGAACTTATGAATCAAACGGAACAATTGTAATGAAAAATACTGGAGAAATGGTTGGATTTCATGTTATTGATATAAAATCTTTAAGAAATTATTTATACGATAATATCAAGTTAGATACTCCTTCAACAACAAGACATCGTTTTGGAAAATTGTATATAGAAAAGGATGGAAAATTATATTTCAAATTAAATCTGCAATTAAGATTTTAAAAGCCTGTGGGTAACAATGTTCTAGCGTACATAGCTGCTAATCGCAGCTACGTCGCCAGCACTTCCGTTAGGCATCATTAAAAAAACAAAAATATCATATGACGGAACTAGAATCCTTAATACAACATTTAGATTTTTTGATTGGTATTTTAGAAGTATCGGATGAATCAATTTACAATGAAATAAAATATCAAGATAGATTTGGTTATGGGCTTACAATAGACGAAGTATACAGTTCAGAATATGAGAATTATCAAAATGTCATAACTACTTCTGCGTTAATACTAGGATTTACACACTTTGAAAACTATATTTCTAAAATGGTTGAAAAGTTATTGATAATTAAACCAGAATTAAATAAAAGAAAGTTTACTCTAAAAGAAATGAATGAAATTCTACCTGGAGACTTAGTTGAAAAAATGGCAAATATTCAATCCAAGAAATTGATGATTTCTCAAAAGTTAAAGTTAATAGAAAATACATTTCCAAATATTGATTCAGATTTACTAAAAGAAATGGATAGGGCACGAAAATTAAGAAATTGTATAATTCATGAAAATGGATTTTGTGATGCTGAATTGGCATTGTGCTCTCATTTTAATGAGGGAGATAAAATAATTTTGACTTCTTCAAATGTAAATCAATATGGACTTAATGCTAGAAAATTTGCTAAAAGTCTTTGGCATGAAATTGAAAACATATAATATCAAAAAAAATGTTCCAGATTAATCCTGAAAATTTGAGAAAATGTGATATTATTTTAGTGAAATCAGCATCTCGAAACTCAAAAATAATTCGAAAGAAAACTGGTTCTAAATATTCTCATGCGATAATTTATCTTGGTAATAATTGTTGTATAGAATCTGACGGATTGGGAGTAACAAGTAATAATATTTTTCGGATTCTACTAAATTACAAAGATGATATTTTATGTCTAAGGTTTCATGTTTCGCTGAAAATTCATTATAAAAATAAAATTCGTAAACTCGCAGTAT
>JAHDBK010000328.1 GCA_020630455.1 Saprospiraceae bacterium | reverse complement strand
TATCATTAAAAAGACAATTTAGCTATAATCAATTTTTCGTAATAACGTCTATTAATATTATGATAATATAATATTAGATATTCTTTACTTTTATAGAAAATATTTGTATATTTGCGAATAATTAAGAAAAGTACTCACAAAAGAGGGAACTCACGTTCCCTCTTTTCTATTATAATAAGATAAAAAATGATTGAATTACAAATCGAAAGTTTTGTATTAGACTTGTTGCAAGAACCAGAGTATAAAGATTTTTATTTATTAGAAGTTAAACATAATCCTGCTAATAAAAAAGTAGAGGTTTTTATAGACAGCGATACAGGTTTTTCGCTTGGTGCAGCAAGTAAAATCAATCGATTTTTGCAAAAAAAAATTGATGAATCAGGAATTTTAGGAGAAAAGTATATTTTAGATGTTTCTTCTCCTGGAATTGGAAAGCCTTTACAATTAGAAAGACAATACAAAAAGAACATAGGCAGGACTATTGAGGTTACTTATACTATAGAAGGTGAAGAAAAACCCATCAAACAAAAAGGAATTTTAACTCAATTAAAAGAAGGAAAAGGAATTGTTATCCAATTTGATGTTAAAAGAAAAGAAGGAAAGAAAAAAATTATTGAAACTATAGAAAATGAAATAGCTTTTGAAAATATACAGAAAGCTGTTGTCAAAATAACTTTTTAAAATTTATCAATCATGATGAACTTAGTAGATACTTTTTCGGAGTTCAAATCTGGAAAAAATATTGACCGCCCAACAATGGTGCGTGTATTAGAAGATGTATTTCGTACTTTAATAAAAAAGAAATATGGGTCTGATGAAAACTTTGATGTGATTGTAAATACGACAAAAGGAGATTTAGAATTGTGGCGTGTAAGACAAATCGTAGCAGATGGTGAGGTAACAGATGAAAAAAGTCAAGTTTCTATTTCAGAAGCAAGAATGTCGGATGATGACTATGAGGTAGGAGAAGATTTTTATCAACAATTGGGATTAAATGATTTTGGAAGAAGGGCTATTATGGCTGCTCGCCAAACATTAATCTCGCGTATTATGGAACTCGAAAAAGAGCATACTCGTCAGATTTATTTAGAAAGAATTGGCGAAATTGTTACGGCAGAAGTTCATCAAGTACTTAAAAAAGAAATTATAGCTATTGATGATGCTACAGATACAGAGGTGATTTTGCCAAGAAGAGAAATGATAAGAGGAGATTTTTATAGAAAAGGAGATGTTGTAAGAGCCGTTGTTAAAAGTGTAGAAATGGTTAATAGCAATTCTAATGTTGTTATTTCAAGAACGAGTGAAATGTTCTTGGAAAAATTATTAGAACAAGAAGTACCAGAAATAGAGGACGGTTTAATTACTATCCAAAAAATTGTAAGAATTCCTGGAGAAAGAGCAAAAGTTTCAGTAGAATCTTACGATGATAGGATTGACCCAGTAGGAGCGTGTGTAGGGATGAAGGGGTCTCGTATTCACGGTATTGTGAGAGAGTTAAGGAATGAAAACATAGACATTATTAATCATACTAATAATGTAAGCTTATTTATTCAACGTTCTTTGACTCCTGCTAAAGTTACTTCTATAGAATTAGATGAAGAAAATAAAAGAGCGAATGTATTTCTAAAACCAGACCAAGTATCTTTAGCTATTGGTAAAAAAGGTTCTAATATTAAATTAGCTGGAGAAATTACAGGTTATGAAATTGATGTTTATAGAGACTCAGAAGAGTATGATGTAGATATTGATTTGGAAGAATTTGCAGATGAAATTGAAATGTGGATTATTGATACCTTTAAAAATATAGGTTGTGATACTGCAAAGTCAGTTTTAGAATTAAGTATTGATGAATTGGTTCGTAGAACAGATTTAGAAGAAGAAACTATTAATGATGTAATTAAAATATTAGAAGAAGAGTTTAAAGATTAAGATTAAAAAATTAATAAAATTGGTTTTTTTTTAGTATTTTATGCTTTATTTCTTAAAAAAGCCACATTCATCGCTTCAAATACAACTATTAACAATGGTTTGTTTAACTTTGCAAAAAAAATAGACAAGCCAATAAATTTTTTATAGGTAATTAATTATTGAATGGCAAAAAGATTAGTAATATTAGCAAAAGAATTGAATGTAGGAGTTGGTACTATAGTGGACTTTCTTAAAGAAAATGGCCATGAAATAGATAACAAACCTACAGCCAAATTAACTGATGAGATGGAAGCATTACTCCTCAGAGAGTATAGTTCGTCCAAGACCATCAAGGAGCAGGCCGATCTCTTAATTAAAACACCTACTAAGAAAGAACCTAAGCCTTTGTTTAAACTACCAAAGGCCACCCCTCCACCACCACCTCCGCCAGTTAGTTCACCACCACCACCTCCTCCAGTTGTGAAAAAAGAGGAAGAAGTGGTTGAAGAAGTAATCGAAGCTAAAGAAGAGGTGGAAGAAAATGACAATAAGAAAGGAGGCTTGAAAGTAGTTGGTAAAATTAATCTTAATGAAGTAGGTAAAAAGCCTAAGAAAAAAGAGAAAAAGAAAGAGGAAGAAAATATAAAAGAAGAAGTAAAAGAAACTGTAAAAGAGGAAGTTGTAGACAAAGTAATAGAGGAAAAAATTGAAAAAATAGAGGAGAAAGAAGAACTTACTCCTAAAGAAGAAAGTACTCCTAAAATAATTAATAAGGAAGATAAAGAGGAAGTAAAGGGAGAAGGAGTAGAAGACGATCCTAATTATAAATCTAAAGTACCTCAGTTAGAAGGGTTGAAAATTAAAGGAAAAATCAATGTAGATAAATTCAAAAAACCTTCTAAAAAAGAGAGGCTGAAGAAGAAAAAAGAGAAAGAGAAAGCTAAAAAAGAAGAAGCTAATAAAGAAAAACAGAATAATAAAAATAAAGGCAATAACCAAAAACCTGATGAAGACCAACCTAAAAAAAGGAGAAGAAAAAGGAAAAAAGTTATTGCTAATAAAATAGAAGGCGAAAAGAGAAGCGATTCTGGAACGAAGAGAAGGAGAAAAAAGAAAGATGAAGTTGTTGAAATTTCTCAAAAAGAAATAGAAGAAAGAATAAAGGAAACTAAAGCTCGCCTTCAAGGAGGAAAGAATACTCGTCAAAAAGTTCGTCGTGAATCTCGTCTGAAAAAGAAAGAAGATAGAGAAAGAATAGAAGAAGAAAACAGAGATGAAAGACTACAGTTAACAGAGTTTATCTCTGTTTCTGAGTTAGCTAGTTTAATGGATACTCCTCCAACACAAGTTATCATGACTTGTATGAATTTGGGGTACTTTGTAACCCTTAATCAAAGGTTAGATGCAGAGATTATCGAAATTGTAGCTTCGGAGTTTGGCCATGAAGTAGTTTTTGTAGATGCTGAAGAAGCTCTTGAAGAAGAAGAAGAAATAATAGATGATCCAGAAGATTTATTGCCAAGAGCTCCAATCGTAACAGTGATGGGACACGTTGATCATGGTAAAACATCCCTTTTGGATTATGTTCGTGAGGCAAATGTTGCTGAAGGCGAAGCTGGAGGTATTACCCAGCATATTGGAGCATATGAAGTAAAAGTAGATGTTGATGGAGAATTAAAGAAAGTTACTTTCTTAGATACTCCAGGTCACGAAGCCTTTACTGCCATGCGTGCAAGGGGTGCTAAAGTTACTGACGTAGCTGTAATTATTATATCTGCTGATGATAAAGTAATGCCTCAAACAAAAGAGGCTATTAGTCATGCCCAAGCGGCTGGGGTTCCTATGATTTTTGCTATTAATAAAATAGATAAACCAGGAGCAGATCCAGAAAGAATAAAGGCGGAATTGGCTAATATGAATTTACAAGTAGATAGTTGGGGTGGTTCTTATTCTTCTCAAGAAATATCTGCAAAACAAGGTACAAATGTAGATTTATTATTAGAAAAAATAATCCTTGAAGCAGAAGTACTTGAACTCAAAGCCAACCCTGATAGAAAAGCTTCTGGAGTAATCCTTGAAGCTTCTTTAGATAAAGGAAGAGGATATGTTTCTAAAATATTAGTACAAACAGGAACACTCAAAGTTGGTGATCCAGTTGTTTCAGGTGAACATTCTGGAAAGATTAAAGCCATGTTCAATGAAAGAGGTAAGAGAATCAAAGAAGCTGGCCCATCTACTCCTGTACTTGTGTTAGGACTTAGTGGAGCACCTCAAGCGGGTGAGAAATTCAAGGCGGTTGATTCTGAACCTGAAGCTAGAAACTTGGCAAACAAACGTTCAATTATCGCTCGTGAACAAAGTAATAGAGCTAATAAGCGTATTAGTTTAGAGGAGATTGGTCGTCGTTTGGCTTTAGACTCTTTCAAAGAGTTGAACTTAATCGTTAAAGGGGATGTGGATGGTTCCGTAGAAGCTTTATCCGATTCATTATTAAAACAATCTCACGAGACTGTTCAAGTGAATATTATTCATAAAGCTGTTGGACAAATTATCGAATCCGACATCCTTTTAGCATCTGCCTCTGATGCCATTGTTGTTGGTTTCCAAGTAAGACCATCTGCGGGAGCTAGGAAATTAGCAGAAAAAGAAGGCGTTCAAATCAAGACATACTCTATTATTTATCAAGCTATTGATGAAATACGCTCTGCAATTGAAGGAATGCTTGAACCTACTAAAGAAGAAAAGATAGTAGCTGAAGTACAAGTAAGAGAAATTTATAAAATTAATAGAGTGGGTACCATCGCAGGTTGTTTTGTAAATGATGGATTAATTAGTAGAAATACTAAAATTCGTATAATTAGAGATGGAATTGTAATTTATCCTACTAAAGAAGGACAAAGTGCAGAATTGGGTTCTTTGAAAAGATTTAAGGATGATGTAAAAGAGGTAAAGAAAGGACTAGAATGTGGTTTAACGGTTAAAAATTATAATGATATTAAAGAAGGTGATATTATTGAAGGCTACGAAATTGTGGAAATTAAACAGACTTTAGATTAGTATTAGACCAACCTACATTGA
>JAHDBK010000327.1 GCA_020630455.1 Saprospiraceae bacterium | reverse complement strand
GTCATTATTTCTTTTACATATTTTACTGGGGCAGAACCATAGCTCAAAAACTCTTGATGAAAATCTTTTAATTTGAATGCTTCTCCTTGAGATGCTTTAAGAGATTCTCTAAACTCATAGATTTCTTTAAATCCACTAAAATAACTACAAAGCTGCACTTGGCTTAGAGTGGCTCTCCTCCATTTTTTAGTAGCTTCTGCATTTTCTTGAAAGGCCTCTTTTACCAGTACATCCATTACCTTTTCTTCGTCCCATCCTAAAACGTGAATGCCATAATCTATTATAGTGTTACAAGTTACTCTCAAATTCCATTTATTATACATCAACCACATTTCAGGTTCGTGATTGCCATATCCTTCTTCAAGCATCATGAGTTCTGTATATACTGCCCAACCTTCGACCATGGCTCCATTTCCTAATATAGCTTTAATTAAAGAAGGAGATTGGTTAGAATAAACCAATTGAGCATAATGACCAGGAATAGCTTCGTGAATATTTAATATTTGTAAAATATAATAATTGTATTCTCTAAGATAAGATTCAGCATCTTCGGGAGTATAATCATCAAGAGGTGTTACATTATAATAAGTATTACCATCTTTGTCATAAGGGCCAGGCGAAGAAATAGATGCCCCTGCAACACCTCTCATATATTCAGGGGTTGGTCTTACTTCAAGAGGTTTACTTGGGTCGAGATAAAGAAGGTCTTTTTCTTTTACAAATTCTACGAGTTCTGGAATCTGCCCACGAATCGCTTTGATAAATTCATCTCTTTTGACATGTCTTTCAGCAATTTTATTGATGAGTTGGCTTACCATTTCTAATTCATCACTTGGTTTTTCTTTATTGCCCATGTGCTTTTCCCAAATTTCATGAGCAATTTTGACCATATCTTTATGCAATTGCTCTTTATGAGCTAATGCTTTATGATACATTTGTTCAGCAGTAAATTCAGATACGATATTGAATTCAAATTTTTTAGAGAATAAATCTTTCCCAATTCTAAAATCTCTAAATGCTTCGGACTTGTCTTTGTTTTCTTCTTTATAATTTTCTAAAAATGAAATATAGCCATTAATAGCTTCAATACTTTTATCAATATTTTCATTAAATTTATTTTTATCATCATCACTAAGATTGGATAAGGCAAGAGAGTCTTTTAGATTTTTATTAAAAATAGATAAAGCCCCTTTATTTTGTTGAATACCTAAATCTAAATGTTCTCTAGTAGGTTGTTGAATATTAGCTTGAGCCGCTTGGAAATAAGCAGGGATATTTTCCATTTTTTTAGTAATCGTTTTTAAGCGATTATCTAAATTATCATATTTAGCAATTAAAATTTGATTGATACTCCCTCCTACATTATATGAAGAAGGATTCCACTGATAAGATTTAAATTCATTCATACTCCATTGATTAGATTTAATGAAATTTTGAATCATTTTATAATCGGTTTGATTATTAACATCTAAATCATCAATGTTAAAGTGAGCTAATGAATCTGCTATACTTTGATAAAATGCGGCACTTTTGCTTCTACTTTCATCATTAGGTATAGTTAAAATATGAGCATATTTAAAATTACCCTCGTACATTGCCCAATTGGGATATTGTTCCCATAGTTTATCAATAAACTGATCTTTAAAAGTATTAAAAGTAGGGTTGATATCTTCTTTTTGAGGTTCTCTATTCGTATTACAAGCTATAAAGCTCATAAGTATGAGATAAAGTAGAAATTTTTTCATTTTGTTTTAATATTATTAATATAAAAAAAGTATAAGATAAAGAATATTCTTTATCTTATACTTGGTAAACTATTGTTTTAATATCTTAGTTATTGTTTGTTGTTGGGTATCTAAATCTTTAAGATGTACCATATAAACCCCTGGAGCTTGATTTTTAAAAGGAATTCTAGAAATATAAGTACCATTTTCTATTGTATTATATACTAATTTTCCTTGAGCATCAAATACTTGGATGCTTGCATTTTTAATATAAGGGAAAGAAAGTACAGAATAGTCTTGAGTAGGATTAGGGAATACTTCAAATTGAATTTCTTCTATATTGTCTAGATTAGTAATAGTTTGGTCATAATCATATTGTTTAATGATTTGACATCCAAATTCTGAAGTGATAGTAACTGTATAAGAACCAGCACTAATTCCTGTTAGTTCATTTCCTGTATCTTCAGTACTCCAAACATAAGTCATGTTTCCACCAGCAGGATTGCCTTGTATAATAATGGCTCCATCTCCAGCACCAGGAGAACTTTCTTCTACAGACATAACGCTAGTGATGAATTGGATATCTTGTTTTAAACTATCCATTGTGGCAATTCCATACAACATACAAAATTGAAAACATCCGCCATGGTCATATTCTCCAAAATTTAAAGCTAGAACATCAGGAGCTCCATTAGCTCTATATGCTTGCTCCGCATTTACCGCATTCATATAATAAACCTGTTCATCTAATGTGCAATACATCATTCTTACAGGCATTTGAGGTACCCAATTCATTAATGAATTATCTGCCAAGGCCATTCTAAAAGGATTATTTGGGTTGGTGTCAAAATCACTCTGATAATCTGGCTGAACCATATCAGTTGGAACAGAAGGACAAGCGGCATTGATGACTCCCATATTATTGGTGCCATCAAATAAAGGAGGCAGAGAAGTATCGTATGGAGGAACTAATGCTTCACTAATATCATTTTGATATAAATTACCATAAACATCATGATAACCTAAAAATATATAAGGTAAATATCCAGGAGTTGCATAAGGTTGTCCCGAATTGACATAATCGGTTTGAGCTCCATCCAAATCATAAGGCCCAGACATAGGTGCACACATAGTTACAGTGAATTCTTCAGAATGATTTTCTTGAATTTCTTTGCAAGTGGCCATGGCTGCATGTCCTCCTTGAGAATATCCAAAAATATGTAATTGTTCTTCATTGAGATGAATGCCTAATTCTATTGCCAATTCTTTCATGGCTCTAATATTATCAATAGATGCAGTTGCTTGTGATTTGGCATGTACATAAGGATGTACACCAGGATTATCACCCATACCTAAATAATCAGGTAAGGCAGTCGCATAACCTCTACCAGCCCATAATAAACCCAAGTTGATTTCTTGGGATTCATAAGAAGGAACACTATATCTTAAAGAAGTAGTACCATGGTCATAGCAAGCCATTGAAGCTCCACAAAAATAATCTTTTGGAAAAACTACTGCTCCTGATGCGACTGTCATTCCTGTACCAGTTGCATTAGGAGTATTGTATGTTACCTTATAAGCAGTACAACCATTAAAAACGGGTACAACAACAGGACTTAAGCCAAATTGAATCAAAATATCTTCTAAATCATCCTTAGAGTAGTCTCCAAGTAAACTATAGTTAACTAAAGTTTGAGATTGTAAATTGAAGAAAGAAATAAAAAACAAAAGAAATAAAAGGTAAGATTTAATTTTCATTTTATTAAATTGTTGTTAAGCGAATATTCGCCACCAAAATACATAAAAATTATGATTATTTAAAAATAATCCTAGATGTTTATTTGAAAAATAAAGATGAGTTAAAATGAAACTCTAGCTGCCCCAAGTTCTGTGTTTTGAATGAAAACGCCCCCTTTTTTAATCCTACAAGTTAAAACAGATACATCATCTGGGAATGGAGCATCGCCTTTGAAGTCTTCAATTTTTTGGAGTAAATGATTGTTGACTTCTGAAGCAGTATGGTTTTGATGGCTCGAAACAAAATGTGAGAGCTCCGTTTCATCAAAATAATCCCCCTTTTTATTTTGAATATCTGTTAAACCATCAGTATATAATAAAATAAGAGCATCTCCTTCTAAATGTAATCTTCCTACTTCTACTTCAGGAATACTATCAAATGCTCCTAGAATAGTACAACCCTTATCGAGCTTTTCAATCGTATCATTTTGAAAAATAATAGGTGCATTATGCCCCGCATTCACATATATCAATTCATTAGTTTCTGTATTGAACTCAGCGATGAAAAAAGTAATGAATTTTTCTCCTTTGGCTGCTTCTAATATATTTTTATTTAACTCTTGAATAAAAGGTTCTGCTTCAATTCTTTTATTGATCAGATATCTGACTGTTGCTTGGATGTTGGACATCAATAATGCAGCAGCGGCTCCTTTTCCAGAGACATCGGCAATACAAAAAGCAAAGCGAGGGTCATCATAATCAATAAAATCAAAATAATCTCCTCCGATAGTAGAGTGGGGCTGATAAATACTAGCCAATTCGTAACGTTCATTTTTGGGTAGGGTTTCAGGAATTAGCATTTTTTGCATGGCACCTGCCAATTCCATTTCTTTTTTTATCGTTTCTTGTTCTATTTGTTGCTTGAATAAACGCTTGTTTTCAATTGCTACCGCAATGATATTAGTAATTGTAGTAATGAATGATACTTTGTCATACATATCTTCATTCTTTTCAAATCCTCCAATTAAGGTATATGCAATTGGAGTATCTTTATGCCTTACAGGAACAACGACATCAAACAAGGAAATCAATGGGTGGGTATCTTCTCCAATATTATGTAGGCGAGTATAAGAAGTGAGTTTATCTCCCATGTCTAATTTCAACAATTCTTCAGGTACATTTATTTGACTTGCACAACACCACACTCCATTTTCTTCTCTAATGAAAAGTGCCATTTTTTTAATACCCATTTCCCAACTTAAAAAAGAATTGTACATATTGAATAACACATCAGCAGATAGATTGTTATTAATCGCTTGAGTGATATTCAATAAACCATTTATCTGAAGCTGCTTAAGAGTCAACTCCCGCTCCATCAATTCAAATGTAGACAAATTCTTTTTTATTTTAGACAAATCATCCATAATTAAATAGTTCTTTGGGGGGTGGTAATATTCAAAAAATACAATTACTTATAAACTTAATTAATTTATTTCATAATTAATAATCAAATATAGATTTTTTATT
>JAHDBK010000326.1 GCA_020630455.1 Saprospiraceae bacterium | reverse complement strand
AAACTTGCTGATGTGCACAAAATTCAAAGTTTAAGACCTAACAGCATCACCAAACACATGGATTTATATATGGATATCATGTATAAAAAATCCAAACTAAGTAGAGCAGAAAGAGAAATGATTGGAACTGTCGTTTCTGTAGCAAATGGATGTAAATATTGTACTAGACATCATGCAGAAGCATTGAATCACTATTGGAAAGATGATGAAAAATTAGAAGCTCTAATTCAAGGAAAATACAATACTATTCTTGATAAAAAAGGCGTAAAATTGTGTGAATTTGCTTTCCACCTTACTCAAAACCCTCATGAACACGAAGAAAATGATTTCACTAAAAATTTAAAGACTTTAGGTGTTAGCGATTCCGCTATACTTGATACTGTATTAGTTACTGCTTATTTTAACTTTGTCAATCGCATTGTTCTTTCCCTCGGTGTTCAATTAGAAGAAGATGATGGAAAAGGGTATAAGTATGAATAACGACATATTAGATATTAGACTTTAGACAATAGATTATAGATATATTTTATAAAGGATTTTTGTTATTAATTGTAATATTCATATAGAATTTCTTCTGTGTGTTCACGTCTTAATTTAAGTTTTTTTCTTTTATTATATGAATAATTTTTAGTTAGGATTTTTGTCATTAAATTGCGTTCATTATAGGAATAATTTTCTTCTGAAATAGATATATCAAATTTATTTCTTAGTTCGTCCTGGTCATTCATTTTATATTCTGTTATTATTTTTTTACTTAGCAATCCACTATCATCATAGTGGTACTCTATTTCTTCATATCTTCTATCTCCATTTACCAAACAAGCACCTAATTTATATCTTTTGACTTCTTTTGATAAATTATTTTTATCATTGTATTCATAAATTACTTCATCTGCTCCATAAGGTTGGTTATAATCAATCATTATAAGATTCATATTATCATCATAAAAATATCTTTCAGAAGAATATTTTTTTAAAGTATCAATTCTTTCATCTCCTCGATGAGTTACCCAAATATTTTTATAGCTAATTTTAGAATCTAAAAATCCATTTTTATTATATATAAAAGTATCAAATTCCATTCGTCCAATTGTATCAAATTCAGATTTAATATTTGATTTACAAGAAACTATATCCCCATTTTTATTATATGAATAATATTTAACAGAATTACCTAACTTAGCATCTATATTTTTAAATCTATATGAATATGAAGAATCTATTCTATGCAAAATGGAATAATAATAATTAGATTCAAAATAATAATAAAAATCATCAACTTTTAATTTGGAAATTCGTTTTATCTCACCTTTTTTGTAATAAAACTCAAATTCTTCATAAGAAGTAGTTATACTTTTTATATTATTTTCTTTACAAATAAATATATTAGGTATTTGAGTATAAAGAATTGAGGTTTTCATTAAAATTAATATAATAAAAATGTTTTTCATGGCATTTTATAAAGAATATTTGTTATTAATTACTCAAAATCATCATCATCTCCTAATTCTAATTTAGCGGCGGCGAGTTCTCTAAATGCGTGGTCATCTCCTTGTTTTTTGGCAATTTGCATCCCTTCTTTATACGTATAGAAAGCAGTAGATTCCTCCCCTATCCTTTCATATAATTTCCCTAGATGATAATACAAACCGACGTATTGAGGGTTGTCCTTTTTTAAATTCATAAAAAAGGTTAAAGCTGCTTTATCATCTCCCATTCCCTCATACTCCTTAGCTATCGCGTAAAGAATAAAAGAGTCATTTGGACTGTCTTTTAATAAATTTTGTAATTGTTCTAATCTTTTCATCTTCAGTTATCAGTTATCAGTTAGGCAAAGGTAGTGTATTTTTCTTTGAAAAATTAGATTATTCCTTTTTTTAGATTAATAAAGGAATTTCTTTATTATTGATAATAATAATTAAAAGAATTCAAACACTAAATTTAAAACGCAGAAACTCTATAGCGAAAATTCGCTAATTAAACTTTCATTTAATTAAATAAACTCTTATATTTGCGAAATTAAAAAATAGATAATTTAAATAAAACAATATGAAATTATTAGTATGTGTAAGTAAAACACCAGATACGACTGCTAAAATTTCCTTTTCGGAAAACAATACTCAGTTTAATGAAGCAGGTGTTCAGTTCATTATGAATCCTTATGATGAATGGTATGCATTAGTAAGGGCTTTAGAATTAAAAGAAGCTCAAGGAGGAACCGTAACATTAATAAATGTAGGACCAGCAACCAATGATGTAACGATTAGAAAAGGATTAGCCATTGGAGCTGATGATGCTGTTAGAATTGATTGTGATCCAAAAAGCAGTTTGTATGTAGCACAACAAATCGCAAATTATGCCAAGGACAATGCTTACGATGTAATTTTCTGCGGTAAAGAAACTATTGATTATAATGGTTCAGAAGTCGGTGGAATGGTTGCTGAATTATTAGACATGCCATTCATTTCTTATGCTAGTGATATGCAATTAGATGGTAACAATGCTACTATTCAAAGAGATATTGAAGGAGGAAAAGAAGTGGTTGAAGTAGCTACACCTTTTGTCATTTCCGCAGCTAAAGGACTAGCAGAACAACGAATTGCTAGTATGAAAGGAATTATGATGTCTCGCAAAAAACCAATTAATGTAGTAGCTCCTCTTGAAGTGGCTGATTTATCTACAGTAGTACATTATGATATGCCTCCTGCTAAGGCAGAATGCAAGATGATTGACCCAGAAAACATGGAAGAGTTAGTAAGGTTATTACACGAAGAAGCGAAAATAATCTAAGGTCAAACTATCGAGTAATAGATTTTAGATTTTATCTAAATTCTTAAATCTATTAGATTAAATATTCATTATTAAAAAAAATAAAATTAAGATATATGTCAGTATTAGTTTTTGCAGAGAGTCAAAACGGACAATTTAAGAAAGCAGCTTTTGAAGCCGTTACCTACGCTAATAAAACTGCACAAGTCCTAGGCACAGATTGTATTGCTATATGTATAGGTGATGCAGCAGATGCAGGACAATTAGGAAAATACGGTGCTTCAAAAGTCCTTCAAGTGAATGATGCTTCTTTGAATGATTTTGATAGCCAAATATATACATCTATCATTGCTCAAGCAGCTCAAGCAAATAATGCCTCAGTTGTAGTGATGATGCACAGTTCATGTGGAAAATCATTAGTGGGTAGATTATCAGCAAGATTGAATGCAGGTTCTGCACCAGGTGTGAATCAATTACCTACCAATGACGGTTCTTTCAAAGTTAAGAAGAATGTATTCTCTGGTAAAGCGATAGCAGAAATTGAAATTTCATCAGATATTAAGGTAGTTTCTGTAATGGGTAATAGCTTACAACCAGAAGCTACTGGAAGCGATGTTGCAGTAGAGGCATTTTCAGCAGATGTACCTGCTCGTAGAGTTAGTGTAAAAGAAGTGAATAAAGTACAAGGTTCAGTTCCTTTACCAGAAGCAGAATTAGTTGTTTCAGCAGGAAGAGGAATGAAAGGTCCTGAAAATTGGGGCATTATTGAGGAATTAGCAGAATTATTAGGTGCAGCAACGGCTTGTTCTCGTCCTGTAGCAGATACTCACTGGCGTCCTCACCACGAACACGTTGGGCAAACGGGAGTGGCGATTCGTCCTAATTTGTATTTTGCTATCGGTATTTCAGGAGCCATTCAGCACTTAGCTGGAGTAAATAGCTCTAAAGTCATCGTAGTCATCAACAAAGATCCAGAAGCTCCTTTCTTTAAGGCTGCTGATTATGGTGTTTGTGCTGATTTATTCGATGTAGTACCAAAATTAACGGAAGCATTTAAGAAATTTAAAAATGCTTAAACTACATAGTACTTAGTATTAGTAAAGAGTACAAAGTAAAAAAGACATTTTCTAGTTTAGAAAATGTCTTTTTTTATTAGCATTTTTCAAACCAATTGCTAAACTTTGTTAAGGAAAAGATAATGCTATTGAATTAATATTATTTTATACATAATTTTAAACTCAAACAAATCAATTATTCATTAAATAAAAGAAAATGAACTTTAATAAATATAAAAACTACTTACTGACAATAATGTTTATATGCTCTATAATCAATTTGTCTTGGTCTCAGAATCCAACACCTCCAGGAACATCTGTACCTAGTCCACCTTCTCCACCAGAGCAAGAAACACCTGTAGAAGAGGAAGAAGATATTCCTGTCTATGAGCCTCCTGCTCCTAGCCCTAATCCAACACCGATACCAATCCCAATTCCGACACCAACTCCGACGCCAACTCCGATTCCAGTCCCAACGCCTAATCCTCCTAATCCTAGTCCAGAACAAGAAGATAATAACTGTGAAAATGGCACTCCAGATTTCAGAACACAAACACAAGGTGGTTGGGGAAGTAGTCCTTCTGGCAATAATCCAGGAAAGTATCTCCATGATAATTTTAACAGGGCATTTCCTAGTGGAATTAGTGTAGGTTATGGTTTAAGTGTTCAATTCACTACGGCACAAGCTATTACTAATTTTTTACCAGCAGGAGGAAGGGCTGAAGCACTTGACAAAAGTTATATTAATCCAAGTAATTTAAAAAATAACTTAGTTTCACAAACATTGGCATTAAGTTTATCAATAGGTTTTGATAAAGCAGACCCTAATTTTAGCCGTTCTAATTCTCTACTTGAAAATCAATTTATTACTTCAGGTAAATTTCAAGGATGGAGTCTAAAAAAATTAGTACAAGAAGCTCATATTATTCTTGGTGGTGGTCTTTCTGATTACAAAGCTTCTGATGTAAGCGATGCTCTTTCCAAAGCAAATCAAGCGTTTGTAGATGGTAAATCTTGTACAGGATTTCTTTCTTATGAAATTTTTGATAATAATCATGAATCTCCTTCTGAAAGTCCTCATTATCCTAATCATGATAACGACGATGATGACGACGATGATGATAAAGATTGTAAAGGAAAGGGAAAAGGAAAAGATAAAAATTGGCATAAAAATAAGGGTAGAGATTGTGATGACGATGATGATGA
>JAHDBK010000325.1 GCA_020630455.1 Saprospiraceae bacterium | reverse complement strand
ATAGTCGAGGCATTACTCGAAAAGCATAGCCGTAGCTATGTTTGAGAGGAATAACAATGGATATCATTAAAAAGACAATTTAGCTATAATCAATTTTTCGTAATAACGTCTATTAAAACAATACAAAATGAAACAATTATCATTATTATTCGCTATTCTTTTCGTTATCTCTTGTAATTCACAACAAAAAGTAGATAACAGTTCTGAAACACCCGTAGAAAAACAAAGCATCCATTCATTTGAAGTAACTGACTTATCAGGAGCATCCTTTTCTTTTGAATCATTGAAAGGAAAAAAAGTATTGGTCGTCAATACTGCTTCTAAATGTGGACTCACTCCTCAATACGAAGGCTTACAAGAATTATATGAAACCTACAAAGATCAAAACTTCACCATCGTTGGATTTCCTGCTAATAATTTCCTAAAACAAGAACCAGGAAGTGATAGCGATATACAAGAATTTTGTAAAAAAAATTATGGCGTCACCTTCCCGATGATGTCTAAAATATCTGTAAAAGGCGGCAACATCCACCCTATCTATCAATTCCTCACCCAAAGAGAAAAAAACGGCGTTGAAGACTCCAAAGTATCTTGGAATTTCCAAAAATACATGATAGATGAAGAAGGCTTTTTAGTGGGACATTTCTCTCCTAAAACCCAACCACAAGATGAAAAAATCATTGCTTGGATTACAGAATAAAAGAATATATTACATATTAGATAATACAACTTAAAACAGCACAACAATAAAGATTTTCCTTATCTTTGCATTATATTTTATATGATAATATAAATTTTCAAAACGTGCATTATTCATTTTAGGTAGAGAAGTGTTGAAAATGTTTGTAGCCGTTAAAAAATGAATATAGCACAAGATTTTTTTGTACTTTTTTTATCATGGAAAAAAGTACGAAAGTTTATTAAATTTATTTAATTAAAGTAGGGTAAAATATTTTAGATTTTTATATAAATAATAAAGAAATTTCTTTATTATTTAACAACCTAACTACTCAGTACTCAATACTAAAAAGTATGCAAACAATACCAGCTTACCAAGCCAAAAATAAGATAAGAATAGTAACCGCTGCTTCCCTTTTTGATGGGCACGATGCCGCTATTAATATTATGCGTCGTATTCTACAATCTACAGGAGCAGAAATCATTCACTTAGGGCATAACCGCTCCGTACATGAAATCGTGAATACAGCTATTCAAGAAGATGTACAAGGCATTGCCATTACGTCCTATCAAGGAGGACATAACGAGTTCTTTAAATACATGTACGATTTATTAAAAGAACGTGGAGCAGGTCATATCAAAATTTATGGTGGTGGCGGCGGCACCATTCTACCTAGCGAAATCAAGGAATTAATGGACTATGGTATTGCTCGTATTTATTCTCCAGATGATGGCAGGACTATGGGATTACAAGGTATGATAAATGATGTATTACAAGGCTGTGATTTCCCTACAGGCATCAACCTCAATGGAGAAGTCAAAAAACTAAGCATCCAAAATCAAGGAGCGATTGCCAAAACCATATCTGCTATAGAAAACTTCCCAGAAGACAATGCCGCTTGGTTAACTGAATTAAGAGCTAGTATCAAAGATTGCAAAACTCCTGTTTTAGGAATCACAGGAACTGGAGGAGCAGGAAAATCATCATTAGTAGATGAATTAGTAAGAAGATTTATATTAGATTTTGAAGATAAAACCATCGGAGTTATATCTGTTGACCCATCCAAAAGAAAAACAGGAGGAGCATTATTAGGAGATAGAATCAGAATGAATTCCGTCAATCATCCTAGAGCATATATGCGTTCATTGGCAACACGTCAATCCAATTTGGCTTTATCCAAGCACGTTCAAGGAGCTGTAGATATATTCAAAGCCTCTGGTTTTGATTTAATCATCTTAGAAACATCCGGTATTGGACAATCTGACACAGAAATCATAGACCACTCCGATGTCTCGCTTTATGTCATGACTCCAGAATACGGTGCAGCTACCCAATTAGAAAAAATCGACATGCTCGATTTTGCAGACATCATTGCTTTAAATAAATTTGATAAAAGAGGAGCATTAGACGCATTGAGAGATGTTAGAAAACAATATCAAAGAAATCACAACCTTTGGGAAAAACCATTAGACAATATGCCCGTGCATGGTACTATTGCTAGCCAATTCAATGACCCAGGTATGAATACCTTGTATCGCCATATTATGGATAAAATAGTCGAGCGTACAGGTGCTGATTTCAATTCTTCTTATAGCATTAGCGAGGCAATGAGCGAAAAAATTTATATCATTCCCCCTAAAAGAACACGCTATTTGGCCGAAATCGCAGAAAACAATCGCCAATACGATGCTTGGGCAGATAGACAATGTAATATTGCTAGGAGATTATTCGGATTAAAACAATCTATTGAGCACATCAAAAAAGCAGAAAGAGTAGAAAGCAGAGAGGCTGTTCTAAAAGTTTTAGAAGACCAATTTAATGATTTAGAATTGGATTTAGATGGTCGTTGTAAGCGTATTTTAGACGAATGGGAAGCCAAAAAAGCCGCCTACAAAGCAGATGAGTTCATTTACAAAGTAAGAAATAGAGAAATTAAAGTTCCTACGCATACTCAATCGCTTTCTCATCAAAAAATACCGCGAGTAGCCTTGCCTAAATTCAAGGATTGGGGAGCAATTTTAAATTATGTTCTTCAAGAAAATGTCCCAGGAGAGTTTCCTTATACTGCGGGAGTATTTCCTTTCAAAAGACAAGGAGAAGACCCTACAAGAATGTTTGCAGGAGAAGGTGGTCCAGAGCGTACCAATAAGCGTTTTCATTATGTTTCTATCGATATGCCTGCTAATCGCTTGAGTACTGCATTTGATTCAGTTACTTTATATGGAGAAGACCCAGACCACCGTCCTGATATTTATGGTAAAATTGGAAATTCAGGAGTGAGTATTTGTTGTTTAGATGATGCCAAAAAATTGTATTCTGGTTTCAATTTATGTATGCCTAATACTTCGGTTTCTATGACGATAAATGGTCCTGCGGCTACCTTGTGTGCTTTCTTCCTCAATGCAGCCATCGACCAACAATGCGAACTATATATCAAGGAAAATGATTTGGAACATTTGGTGGAAGCCAAATTGAAAGAATTGTATGATGATAAAAAATTGCCTCGCCCTCAATACAATGCCGATATTCCTAAAGGAAATGATGGATTAGGTTTGATGTTATTAGGAATTACAGGAGATCAAGTATTAGAAAAAAATGTTTACAATGAAATAAAAGCCAAAACACTCAACGCAGTAAGAGGAACGGTACAAGCAGATATTTTGAAGGAAGACCAAGCACAAAATACATGTATTTTTTCTACCGAATTTTCTTTGCGATTGATGGGTGATGTACAGCAATATTTTATAGACCATAAAGTAAGGAATTTTTATTCTGTTTCTATTTCGGGTTATCACATTGCAGAAGCAGGGGCCAATCCTATTTCACAATTAGCATTTACATTGAGTAATGGGTTCACTTTCGTTGAATATTATATTTCGAGAGGAATGGACGTGAATGATTTTGCTCCTAACTTATCATTCTTTTTCTCCAATGGAGTTGACCCTGAATACGCCGTAATCGGTAGAGTCGCTAGAAGAATTTGGGCGAAAGCCATGAAATTAAAATACAATGCTAATGAGCGTAGCCAAAAATTAAAATATCATATTCAAACATCTGGAAGAAGTCTTCACGCTCAAGAGATTTCCTTCAATGATATTCGAACTACACTACAAGCATTATATGCTATTTATGATAATTGTAATTCTTTACATACGAATGCTTATGATGAAGCCATCACTACACCAACTGAAGAATCTGTAAGACGAGCCATGGCGATTCAAATGATTATCAATCACGAATTGGGAATGGCAAAAAATGAAAATCCAAATCAAGGTTCATTCATCATTGAAGAATTAACGGATTTGGTTGAAGAAGCGGTCTTAATGGAGTTTGAACGCATTACAGAACGTGGTGGTGTACTCGGTGCTATGGAAACCATGTATCAAAGAGGAAAAATACAAGAAGAGTCCCTTTATTACGAAACCTTGAAACACACTGGAGAATATAAAATTATAGGCGTAAATACTTTCCTTTCTAAAGAAGGTTCTCCTACTATTATACCAGAGGAAGTGATACGTGCCACAGAAGATGAAAAACAAGATCAAATCAACACCTTGCAAAATCTTCAAAAAGCCAATGATTTTCATGCTGCTACTATGCTCAAAGACTTACAACAAACCGCCATTGAAAACGGCAATGTATTTGAAAAATTAATGGAAGTGGCTAAATATTGCTCTCTTGGACAAATCACCAATGCACTATATGATGTAGGTGGACAGTATAGGAGAAATATGTGATTTGAGTATTGAGTTAAAGGAATATTTTTATTAAATAATAAAGAAATTTTGTTATCATTTTAATTAAGAGTATCTATCTTAAAAATAAAGAAACAAATGAATTTAAGAGTAGTATTATAGCTTCTGCTTTAATGAAACTCATGCGAAATCTATTTCTTTTATTCTTAATGTATTTAACGAGTTCTTGGATTGATTACTTTGCTTTGATTCCATTTCAAATGGGTCTTTTTGGATTATTCATTATTTATGTGCTTTTATTTATTATTTATCTTTTTATTACAAATAATAATTTAACAATTAAAGAAGATAAAATTGAAGTTGAAGCAAGTATTTTTAAAAATGCTCGTAAAAAACATTTCAAAATATCCGAAATTTCAGAAATCACTTTTAGATATGATTGGACTGACAGTATTGCGGGAAACGGAACTTCAACTTCCCGATTCATAATAAGTTTATTTTTAACATATTTTTTACCTTATGAATACAAATGGATAGAAATTAGGATGAAAAATAATAGAAAATTCAAATATTATTTTTTTGGATTAGAATATGATTATCATGATAATGCAGATGACATACTTTTTGAAGATATGTTTGATGCTTTAGCTAAAAAAGATATAAAAGTTAAATGG
>JAHDBK010000324.1 GCA_020630455.1 Saprospiraceae bacterium | reverse complement strand
GCAGGAACTTGTACGTTCAACTGGTTTCCACAATTTAAGTAAAGTGCAGAAACAGATGCAGACTGAATTTGAATTACTGGCTTAGAAACCGTGTACTCAATAGTATCAGTTCTAGTTACCATGTTCCCATCAGGACCTTTGAATTCAAGTTCACCAATCCACTTCTTCTTAGCATTACCATCTTTGTCATAAGCACCTCCAGAAGCTTTAAACTCCATAGTACCTACACCAGCAACAACCTTTGAAGAATCAATAGAAGTAAATTCTTTAGCTCCCATTGGTTTCCATCTAATTTTTGGAGTAAGTGTGCTAGATGTTGCTGAAAGGAAAATTTCAGCTTCATATTTAGTACCAGCAGCAACTACTTGTGACTTAGGTTTTGTTCCGATATCTACGATATCAAACTTAAAATCAGATGCTCCAACTTTACTAGACTTCTCAGCTAATACTTCAGCTTCATACTTAGTAGCTTGAGATTGGAACTGAGAAAGTACTGCTAGTGCAGCAATCGTTGGAGTCTCTTCAAAGTTGTATTCCGCAAAGTTTTTGTTTTGCTTCTTTTGCTCCTCACTTGCATTAGGATCTGTTTTCCCATCGTACGCAAATGATTGATGTTGATGATCCTTGTCAGCGTGCTTATTCAAGTATTCAACATACGCATCGATTTTTTTCTTCAAATCAGCTCCGCCTCCTTTTTTAGAATCTTGACCTAACATCAATTCCATTACTGCGTCACGATTTTTCGCTCCTGGAATCATTCCTTCCAAGGCCTTTTTATTCTTACTTAGTGCAAGATTACCATCTATTAATTGAGCTTTCGCTTGAGATCCATCCGCTAAACCACCTGCTTTATTGATGATTTTCGCTTTAACCTCTTCAATATACATCAACAATTTAGCAGTCTCACCTCTGATTTCTTTAGCCTCTTCTACAAGTAATAATTCATCTTTTTTATTACCTCTTTCAGATACTACAGAAGCAATCTTGTCAATTGTTGCGTCGTTTCTGTCTGATGCCACATCTCTTGCTGTTTGCATACCATTATTAAGGAATGCAAACTTTTCAAGAATGGCGGCACTTACGTTCATCGCCAAAAGTGCAGTCAATACCAGGTACATCATACCTATCATTTTCTGCCTTGGCGTTTCTTTACCTCCAGCCATAATTTCTTAAATTAAATCTTTTTAAAAGTTATATTAAATATTAAATCAACATTGAATTGAATTCAAACTTAAGTTCGAATTATCCTTTCATAGCTGACAACATGTTACCATACACAGAGTTCAAAGAAGTAAGGTTTTGAGTCAAACTCTTCACCTCGTTTCTCAATTGCTCAGTGTCAGCACCTGCAGCTGCCATGTTCTCCATAGCTCCTGACAATGTACCGTAGAACTTGTTGATTGATTTAATATGGCTATTAGCATCATTCAATTCTGCTTCGTAAACAGCGTTCATTGCTCCTAAGTTCTTAGTGATATCTTGCATAGCTTTTTGGTAAGCTTCAGAATCACCAGCAGCAGAAGAAAGAGACTTCATAGACTCTAAAGCAGATCCGTAAGCAGAATTCATTTCTACCATTGACTTGCTTGCTTTCTTAACGTTTGCAGCATAATCTTTAGTTGCAACAGCAGCGTCAGATAAATCAGTCATTTTTGAAGCATTTGAGCTAAGACTGTTTAAACCAGCACCTAACGTTTTGAACGTATCTTCAGAAATATTAGCATCTGCCATCATTTCATTCAATTTCTTGTTCAAGTTTTCTGGAGTAGACTCTAGAGCTAATTCTCCATCTTCGTCGTACTCATACTCCTCATCCTCTTCAGCCAACTGTGGATAAACTTTTGCCCAATCTGGCTCCATGTGTGGTGGTTGGAATGCAGAAATCGCAAAGATTACTGCCTCAGTCAAAAGACCTACAGTAAGCATGAAACCTGCTCCAGGCCAGTGCATAATCTTAAATAACGCCCCCAAAATCACAATCGCAGCTCCTAACCCGTATACTTTTGGCATTATCTTATATTCCAACGTATACATGAAAGTTCCTTTTTTCGCACCCATAATTTCCTTGTTTTTTTTAATTAAATAGTTTAAAAGTTAAGTTATAAATTTTAAAGTTTTGATATATAGTTTATATCTAGCTAAAATGCTTGATATTAAAACTCGAATCCTGATGAACGACCCAATTGAGTCATTGCGTTTCTAAATCCTACGAAAGATCTACAAGTATCAGCATACTCATATGTACGTGTACCTGTTTCTAAGTAGTAAGCAACATCTTTCCAAGAACCACCACGGATTACTTTTTTATCGATGCTTTCATCCCAGTATGTAGGGTTCAAATCCCAAACGATCGGCACAGCAGCTTCGTAGAATGCATCTTCTGTCCATTCAGAAACATTTCCTGCCATATCATAAATACCGAAGTCATTAGAGAAATAAGATGCTACTGGACTTGTGTATTGGAAACCATCATCATAGTAGTTACCACGTCCTGGCTTAAAGTTAGCCAACATACATCCTTTCGCGTTTCTTAAGTAAGGTCCACCCCATGGATACTTAGCCATATCACGGCTACCTCTAGCTGCATATTCCCACTCAGCTTCTGATGGTAAACGGAAATTCGGCATAGACCACATTCCATTTTCATTTCTCCACTGGTTCATGTAACTAGTTCTCCACTCAGAGAAGTAACGAGCAGCATACCAATCAACACCAATCACTGGATAATCATCAAATGCTGGATGCCAGTAGTAGTACTCCATCATTGGATCACCATAGTGGTGAGAAAAGTCATTCATCCAAACCATTGTGTCTGGATAAAGCTCATCCATAATTTTGTCTAAACCTAAAACATCAACCGAGTCAGTAAGCATTACATTCATGAACTGACGATACTCATTATTAGTAATCTCAGTATCATCCATGTAAAAACCACCGATGGTTACCTGTTTATTAAAGTTAATTTGAGTTGCAGGAACATCCTGATCAGCCTGCCCCATGTGAAATGTACCTGGGATACAATAAACCATACCATAAGGTACTGTCTGAACCCATCCTTCACGATCACCTGCTCCAACTAAATCACCGGTTTCAGTAGGTACACCACCTCCACCACCACAAGCAGACAAAAGTCCAACCGCCAATATACCGGCCGCATAAATTAATTTATTCATAACTATTCTACGTTTTTTTCCTATCCTAAACTATAAACGATAATGCAAGTTAATTATTATATCTATAAAGACAAAATAAAATTTTCTAAATTTCTTTGAAATATACTATTTAAAACTGAAATCTCGGAGTCCTGATCGCTGGCGGAAGATTATTTATCGCACTCGGCAAGAAATAAGACAACATGATTTCATGAGAAGTTCCAGTCTTTGCATCTCTGCCTGCCACAGTGAAATCCACTGCATACCCAATCTTCAATTTCTGCTTAGCAAGAAAACCCTTACCAATCAACAATCCAAAAGATTCTCCTTGACGAAAGTTTAATCCGCCCCAGAATTCTTTATTATATCTAGCCATACCTCCCAATTCAAACTGAGTTCCTCCTCCAGACATAGTGGACTTCACTAATAAACTTGGTATAAATTCCCAGTCTAGCACAGAAGTAATATTATAAGACCCCATAAAATAAAGGTGCTTCCTATATCCTCCTTCTGCAACTTGATTGAATTCAAACTGATTATCTAGCAAACGATTCATGCTAACACCCAGAGATAAATTCTTATCTTGATACCAAAGTCCAGCCGAAGCATCCATAAATCCTTCTGTATATGGAATCAAATTCCCATTTCCGTCCGTTTGATAAGGAATTGCTAAATCGTCTCCAAACTGCGTACCTTCTTGCGGAGGTCTCCATCCTGGCTCATAACGGTTTGCTGCATAGCTTCCTTGAAGACCAATTCCCAAACGACGATCATCCGACCCCAAAGTAATATGCTTTGACAAAGCCAGATTAATTGTTGTATATCTTCTCTTACCAACTTTATCCGTTAAAATTGAAAAGCCAGCTCCACCTTGAGCTAATCTTGAATAAACATCCGTTGTAAAAATCTCAGTAATCGGATGACCACCCACATCAATTAGAGTTGGATCATATCCCAACCACTGCGTTCTATGAATAAGTCTAAACTCCGGCCCATACCCCTCAAAAGCACCATTCATTCCAGCAAAAGCAGGATTTAGATATAATTGATTAAATGGGTAATGTGTAAACTGAGCATCCTGCTGAGCAAAACCAGCAACTGTACTTAACAGAATAACAATAGCTAAAAAAGCTTTCTTCATGTTACTTTATAAAAAATTTAGGTTATAAAGATAACATGAATTTTTAATCTGGGAAAATTCAAAGGCAAATTTTCCCAGATTATTTTCTTAATTTATTTATAGATTATTAACCTCCTTGATATACAACTCTATTGCACCCGTCATAGAAGGAGCGTTAGGTTGAGGAGCTTGAATGTTCAAAGTAAGTCCAGCTTCTGCAACTGCTTTAGCCGTTGTTGGCCCAAATGCAGCGATTCTGGTCCCGTTTTGAGTGAATTCAGGGAAGTTTCTAAACAATGAATTAATCCCCGAAGGACTGAAGAAAGCAATTACATCGTAATTCACATCCGCTAAGTCTGAAAGGTCACTAGCCACCGTTTTATAAATTACGGCCTCCGTATATTCCAAACTATTACTCTTCATGAAGTTCGGAATATCTTCCTTACGAATATTGGAACAAGGGAAAAGAAACTTCTCCTTCTTCTTATGTTTCGCAATTACTTCAATAAGGTCTGCGGCTGTTCTTTTACCAATGAACAACTTTCTCTTTCTTAGAACTATATACTTCTGAAGATAATTAGCGGTTTGCTCTGAAATACAAAAGTACTTCATATCCGCAGGAACCTCTATTTTTGCTTCTTCACAAACTCTAAAGAAATTATCTACAGCGTTACGACTCGTTAAAATCACGGCTGAATGCGACAAGATATCTACCTTAGTTCTTCTGAACTCTTTGTAAGAAACTGGTTCTACCTGAATGAATGGTCTGAAATCAAT
>JAHDBK010000323.1:2778-5057 GCA_020630455.1 Saprospiraceae bacterium | reverse complement strand
TTTTGGTACATTTTTTCCAAAACTCTATTCATCATACTCATTTTTTTATAAAGAACATCATATTTTCCATTAGTTTCTTTTAATCTAGCTGCTTTACGAGTAGATAAAAGAACTTGTTTATCCATTCCTTTTTTCTTGGCTTGAGATGCAAGTTGCATTTGTTTATTGATTTCAGAACTATTTTCTTCCATCATGGTTTTCATCCTTCTCATTTGACCTCTTAGGTTGCCAATTTGTTTACTCATTTGTCTCAAATTATTTTTCAAATCATCAACATATGATTTAAGGATACCAATAGGGTCGATTTGGACAAATAATCCAGTAATGAATCTCATAACACTTTTATAGCTATACCATATTAGATTTCGCATTTTAGGGTCAATAATCATATAAAGTAATGCAGCAATTGCTACGAGTAAAATACCTAAATAAAGCATATTGCTAAAGAAAGCAATTAAGGGTTGTAAATTGGAAGCAATTAAAAAAGCTACACCAGCAATCCCTGCTAAGCCTAAAATCATCCCTGTTTTTCCTTCAGGTCTGCTCCAAAAAGATTTGGGTTTAAATCCGTCTGTATTCATTTCTGCCATAATCTTATAATTTTATTATAAAATTTGATTTATTTTTTCAATATCGCTATCTATTTCAGCTTGAATAGAAGTATAAGTAGCTTCAAAATTTTCTTGATGAGCTGCTAATACTTTTTCTTCTTTACTTTTATTTTCGTTATTATGTTGTATTTTTTGTTTGACTTCTTCGAGCTCCTGTTGAAGCCTTTGTATTTGGGATTGGATTTGTTGAATACGTGCTTCTAATTGTTTGTTTTCTTCTGCTTTTCCTATAACTTTTTGTTCTCTTCTGTTTTTAAGTGCAACATCAAATTGTCCTTTTTCTTTGTGGAGAATTTGTTTGTAGTGTTTTGCAGTTTCCATGAGTTTTTGTTTGGTTAATCCCATAGTACTTGCAGTAGCAAAAGCAGATTTGAAGGCGGTATTTTCATCCATATTCATATTAAGTAGTGCCGCCATTGCTTGTTTGAATTCTATATAATCAAATCCAGGTAAGTCATTGTTTTCTAATGCTTTCATTAAAAATTGAGTACTCCTAGTGTCTAAGTCTTGATTATGTGAAAATAATTTTGAAAGATTTTTTTTCATTGAATTGTTCGAAATTTCTAATTAAAATATGACACAATATAGTACAAAAGTTGCATCTTTATTAAAAGATTTGGAAATCATTTGATACTTTGATTAAAAAAGATGTACTTTTCTACAAAGATAAAGTTATTTTTTTATAATTGACAATATTATAATTATATTATTTTTTGATAATAATATTTAATCCGTCTCTTAATGGAATTATAAGATTATTTACTCTATTATCATTTAAAATTTTATTATTAAAATCATGCAATGCTGCAGTGCTTTTTTGATGGTCTTTGGGCTCTTCTAGTACTTTGCCTTCCCATAAAACATTATCTGCAATGATAATTCCTCCTTTTCTTACTTTTTCTATGATTAAATTAAAATAATTCCAATAATCTTTTTTTGCTGCATCAATGAATACTAAATCAAAAGTATAATTCAATTTGGGGATTTCTTTTAAAGCATCTCCAATAATGAGTTCTACTTGGTTTGAGTATGGAGATTTTTGGATGTATTCCCTTATTAGTGGTTCTAGTTCTTCATTGGCTTCTAAGGTGATTAATTTCCCATTTTCTTGTAATCCTTCTGCCATACATAGTGAAGCATAAGCAGTAAAAGTTCCCACTTCTAAAATATAATTTGCTTGGATAATTTGACTTATAAAGCTTAGGAATCTTCCTTGTATATTTCCTGACAACATCCTTGGAATAATTGTTTTAAGATAGGTTGTTCTTTCTAATTCATTTAAATAGTCATTAGGAGGAGTGCTGTGGTTTTCACAATATTGATAAGTTTTATTGTTTATATTCATATAGATTAAATTTAAAAATGCTCTTAATAAAGTGCTAAAAATTTTATTTTTAATAAGTAAATAATAAAGAATTTTCTTTATTATTTACTTATTAAAAAAGTCTAATGTCTATTATCTGATTATCTAAAAATTAAAAAAAGGAGTGATTGTCACTCCTTTTTTTATTAATTATATTATTCTTATTCATCCTTGATGAAATTAATAGGATAATCGGGTATTGTTACTGTTGCATTACAAGTATTAGTATTCCCATTAACATCAGTAACTGTCAATGTTACAGTCTGAGGACTAGGAGTATTACAAGGGAAACTAGAAGGATTTAC
>JAHDBK010000323.1:0-2678 GCA_020630455.1 Saprospiraceae bacterium | reverse complement strand
AGGAGTACAAGATATAGTAACATCCATAGGCATAGAATTAAACTCAATAACAGCTTCTCTAATTGAAGAATTGAGATTGATGTCATTCCAAGCTCCATTATTTATTTGAACTTCTACATAATCTTCTCCACCTGCATTATTGGGTTCTCCTGAATTCCAATTGAAATAACCACTGCCATTTCCTCCACAACATGAACCTACCCATCCAAAGGAGCCTTCTACTTGTTCGTCAGTGAGACCAATAATTACATTTCCGTAGTGATAGCCTAGTTGAGTGACAAATGTATTTTCAGCGGCATCGTCAATAGTAGTAATATAACCTCCAAATTCAGCTGCAGTTGCTTGAACAGCAGCAAATGCCTCCATTTCTGTTGAAGCACCTGAAATTTCTGCTGGAGTCATATTAACACCTGTAACATAATAATAATGTCCATTATAAGAACCATAATAAACAAGAGGAATACCATTAGCTCCTGTTAAATTTGGTGGTGGACAATCATCTGTTGCAGTTGTAGCTGGTAAACTTGGATTAGCTGTACATAATCCAGCATCAGTATTATAATTTTGATTACTAGGACAAGTAGGAATTGGAGGGTCATCTACTTCTCCAGTAACTGTTACTTCGTCTGTTGCTGTACAGGAATTAGAATCAGTAATTGTAACTGTATATGTAGTGGAAGTAGTTCCAACTAGAACAGTATGTGTAGCACCTGCTCCTAAAGTACTCCAATTATAAGTATATCCAGTTCCTGAGCCACCTGTGCCAATCGCTCCTAAATAAGCAGTATGCCCTTCGCAAAGTGCTAAATCATTGCCGGCATTAACGGCTAAATCAGAAGGAGCTATAGTAATAGTGGCTCTTACAATGTCTGTACAATTACCATTATCTACTTCTGCGTATATTTCAGAATTTTCATCAACAAATACACTTGTTGCAGGGCTGATAACTGTTCCAGTTCCGTCATACCAAGTAACAGTTCCTGCTGTGCTTACAGAATCATCATAAAAGGTTAAGTCAATTGAAGCAGCAGTACATAATTGAATATTAGCTGTATCAACAGCAGGTAAAGTATTATAAGTTAAAGTAACATTGAATGGTGAACCATCACATAAATCAGGAGCTGAACCTAATCTTGGTGTAACAGTATAGGTTACATTTGATGTAGGAGTATCAATGATATCACCAACTCCAGAAGTACCATTAGTACCTGTCCAAGAAACTGTTGCACCAGCAGGAGTAACAGTTGGAGAATAACTTACAGACTCTCCTTCACAAATTTGAATATTATCAGGAGTACCACTAGGAATTGGATTGACGATTACTTGTATTTCGAATGGTAATCCAGGACAAAAAGTAGGTGATGGACCTGTTGGAGTAACGGTATAAGTCACATTACCTGCAGAAACAGGAGTATCTATAATTGTACCTGTTCCAGATGAACTATTTGAACCACTCCAAGCATAAGTTGCTGTAAGCATATCTGAAGTAGGTGTAATATTCACTTGAGAACCTAAACAAATCTTATCATTAGTTGGTACTCCTTCGGGTGAATCATTAATTGTAACAATTACACAATCTTCTGTTAAATCCGCACAGAGAGGAGAGGCAGGGTCTTCAATTTGATTATATAAATCGGTATATGTTAAAAATCCAGTTGGCTGAGGCAAGCTAGGACCATCTGTTGTTAAGTATGATAAACCACAGACTAAATATTCACCTGGAGCATAAGTACTTAAATCCGTATTAGGGTCATAAGCTAAAAATATATCAGATGTATTATCTGAAATGACATAAGTATATGAATAATCGGCTGGGTCAGGTAGTGGACTAATGACTGGAGATAAGGAAAGATTTAAGTTCGTATCAAATTGACATTCACTAACATCTGGTTCAGCACTTAAATCACCCGCATTGGCATCACAAGGACACTCAACAACAACCGTTTGAGTTTGGAATCCTGAGCAACCATTTCCATTATCCCAATAATAGGTGACTTCATGTGTTCCTGGACCAGCTACAACAGGGTCAAAAGAACCAAAGCCATTATTAAAATTAGTTACTCCTGGACCAGAAAATTCTGCTGTTCCTCCTACAACAAAAACTAGTGTAAAACAATTAGTTCCTGAATTGTGGTCAAAAGTTCCACTAGCAAGTAGTTCTCCTCCCATATCTTCTAATGTATAAGGGAAGGTACCATCTGGCCAACTATCACACCACTCAATAGTATAGGTTTGACCGGCAGTAAAATATTCTCCATATACACTCCAAGTTGTGTTTGTTGGAGCGTTTAAAGAGCCTAA
Organism: Saprospiraceae bacterium; assembly: GCA_020630455.1. Classification (GTDB taxonomy): domain Bacteria; phylum Bacteroidota; class Bacteroidia; order Chitinophagales; family Saprospiraceae; genus JAHDCE01. The sequence continues at coordinate 377 of JAHDBK010000323.1, read as the reverse complement.
GTTTGTGCCACCAGTACCTGCTCCTTCGTATAATGTAATAGAATTATCAGAAAATCCATCCGTTTCTACAACAAATGTCCAACCTGGTGCAATTGGATTATTAACAACATCTGGGGATGGTGTTAAATCGGTTGCATTAAGTGAAACAGTAGAACCTGTACAATCATAAGGAGACCCTGTTTCAATATCATTAAAAGTAACGGGGTCACAAGAATTACAAACTATATCGGTGTCATCACAGAAAATAATTGAAAAATCTTGAAAATTACCTACATCAAAACCTTGATCATCTAAAACAGTAAGCGTCCAAGTACCGTTAACTGGTCCTGAATTGAAATCTTCCAAACAACCCGAATTGGGCCAATAAGAACCTGTGT
>JAHDBK010000322.1 GCA_020630455.1 Saprospiraceae bacterium | reverse complement strand
AACCAATGAAAAATTCATTATAAGTCCTTTTGATACTGAAAAAAGATTGTATAAAACAGGCGATTTAGCTCGCTGGTTACCTAATGGAGCAATCGCTTTTACAGGAAGACGTGATTTCCAAGTTAAAATCAGAGGCTTTAGAATTGAGTTGGAGGAAATTGAAAGAACCATCTTAGAAAACGCTCATGTTAAGAAGACTTTTGTGATGGTCATGGAAGAAGAAGGCAGTAAAAAACTTTGTTCTTACTATATCCTTAAAGATAGTAAATCTATAGCTGCTGCTGACTTAAAAGAATATTTGAGTACTAGGCTTCCTGATTACATGATTCCTTCTTATTTCTTAGAGTTAGATGCTTTTCCACTCAATATCAATGGGAAAATTGATAGAAAAGCACTTCCTAAACCAGAGGTCATTCAAGAAAACTATGAAGCTCCTACCAATGATATAGAAGCTACAGTTATACAGACTTGTAAAGAAATTTTAGGTATAGAAAAAATAGGCATTAATGATAACTTCTTCTCTCTTGGTGGTGATTCAATTAAGGCTATACAAATTGTATCACGATTAAACAATCACCAACTTAAACTAGAGGTCAGTAAGATTTTTAATAATCCTATTATAAAAAATTTCTGCCAGTATATTACCCAAAGTACTATCATCATGGAACAGGGAACAGTTACTGGAGAAGTACCACTTACGCCAATTCAAACATGGTATTTCAAGGAGCGTTTTACAGACAATCACTTCTTCAATCAAGGAATGCGTTTTGATTCAAAGGAAAGACTAGATACTGACAATATCAAAAAAGCTCTACAAGAACTGGTAAAACATCATGATGCTCTACGTATGATTTATGGTCAAAGTGTAGGTATCACTAGTCAGTTCAATCGTCCTAATGAAGACAACATGGTCGTGTTTGAGTCCTATGACTTAAAAGAGATGCAAGATTACAATGCAGCTATCAATGTGAGCCTTCGTCAAGTACAACAGGAAATGAACCTTAAAACAGGGCCTATATTCTATAACTTGCATTTTAGAACAATAGATGGAGATGTTCTTTTGATGGTTATCCATCACTTAGTAGTGGATGGTGTTTCATGGAGAATTTTAATAGAAGATTTCCTAGGATTATATCAAACTTACAAAAATGATAATATCCCAACACTTCCTCCTAAAACAACCTCTTTTAAAGATTGGAGTAAAGCTTTAGAGCATTATGCAGATGAAGAAGCTGTTCTAGATGAATTACATCTATGGGAAGAAGTCGCTCATGCAAAATCACCTACTTTATTTAGAAGTGCTAATGGTATGGTTGCCAAAAGAAGAGACAGCCAACAAGTCAGTATCTCCTTATCTAAAGAAGAAACAGAAGCATTATTAAAAGGAAGTAATCAAGCATACAACACACAAATCAATGATTTATTGTTAGCAGCACTAAGTCTTACTGTTGAAAATTATACAGGTAATAAAAAAGTACTTATCAACTTAGAAGGGCATGGTCGTGAAGAAATCATTGAAGATGTCAATATTGCTAGAACAGTAGGTTGGTTTACTAATTTCTACCCTGTATTGATTGATGTCAAAGATGGAAAAGACCTAGGACAACATATCAAACAAACAAAAGGTGTATTAAGGGAAATTCCGAAAAATGGAATTCACTACACTCTATTAAAATACAAATCAACAACGATTAGTGACTCTAGTCAACAAGCACTTAACCGCATCAATCCTGAAATTAGTTTCAACTATTTAGGGCAGTTTGGAGAACAACAAATGGACAATCCAGTACAAATTTCTCCTATCTCTACACAGGACTTGATAAGCCCTGATATGGAATTGACTTTTAAACTAGATATCAATGGTTTTGTACTCAACCAAATCTTAAAAGTTGATTTCACTTATAGTACCATTCATTTAGCCAAAGAAGAAGTAGAAGAATTATCTGATTTATTCAAGCAAAATTTATTGAGCATTGTAGAACATTGTAGCAATAAAGAAGAGGCAGAAATGACCATCCATGATTATTCTTCAGATGATTTAGATGAGGAAGAGTTGGACAACATTTTAAATGATTTAGAACTAGACTAAAAAACAAACATCCCATGACAAAGATAAAAAAGTCAAATATACAAGACATCTATGCACTTTCTCCTATGCAGGAAGGTATGTTGTTTCATCACTTACTCAATGAGGGATCTACAGCTTATACCGAACAATTTATCTTGGATGTAGAAGGCGATTTAGATGGTGTGATTTTAGAAAAAAGTTTTAATAAACTTATTCAAAAACATGATGTCTTACGTACTGTTTTTTCTTATCGTAAAACAGAAAAAGCTAGACAGGTTGTTTTTAGTGAACGTACAGCAAAACTTGTATTTGAAGATTTTTCTAAACAACCTGAAGCAACTCAAGCATCATTGATTCAAGGTTTTATACAATCCGACTTAGAAAAAGGATTTAATTTATCTAAAGATTTATTGATTCGATTGTCTGTTTTAAAACTAACTGACCAAAAATATAAGTTGGTTTTATGCTTTCATCATATCCTATTAGATGGTTGGTGTTTAAGTATGTTATTTGAAGGACTTTTTGCAGCTTATGGGCAACTAAAAGCAGGGGTTGATATAACAACAATAGAGGATGTTCCTTATAAAAAATACATTAAATGGCTCAGTAATCAGGATAAAAGTACTGCTAAAACATATTGGAATACTTATCTCCAAGATTTTGAAAGACCTGTTGAGCTTTTTGTTGAAAAACAAAAAACAGATACCTTCAATCGTCAATTAAAGGTATTTAAAACCTCCAAAACACTTAACCCCAAAATTAAGGCATTAACCGATAAATTAAAAGTCACTCCTGGGCAGTTATTTCAAGCAGCTTGGAGTGTACTACTACAAAAATATAATGACACAGATGATGTTATCTTTGGTACAGTCGTTTCGGGCAGAGCAGCAGATGTTTATGGCATAGAAAAAATGCTTGGTTTGTTTATTAATACAATTCCTGTAAGGGTAAGAATGAATAAACAAACTACTTTTACTGCGATTGCAAAGGCAATCCAACAACATTTACTCGATATTCAACCAATTGAATACCTGCCCCTAACAGACATTCAATCTGAAAGTGACCTCAAACAAGGTTTATTTAACCATATTCTAGCTTTTGAAAACTATCCCATTTCTCAAGCTATGCAAAGCATGGATTTAAAAGGACATTTAGGGTTTGAGATTAAGAATGTAGAAGTTTTTGAACAAACCAACTATGATTTTAATGTCATTATTATTCCTGGAGAACAATATGAAATCACGTTCAATTATAATGCTGATGCCATTGATTCTACCTATGTGGACAATGTAGCCAATTCATTCTTAGAGATTTTAAATCAACTTGTTGAAAATCCAAATCAATCTATTGCTGATTTATCCCTAATTGATAAAACAACTCAACAACAAGTAGTCACGGAGTTTAATGATACAAAAATTGATTATCCTAGAGATAAAAATATACAAATACTATTTGAAGAGCAGGTTTTAAAGTATGCTGATAAAATCGCTGTTCAAGATACAGAGCAAGCTTTAACCTATGCTCAACTCAATGAAAAAGCAAATCAAATTGCAACTATATTAAGAACAAGAGGTGTAGAAAATGATACACCTATTGGTGTTATTGCCAATCGTTCAGTCAATTATATAACTGGAATTTTAGGGGTTCTTAAAGCTGGAGGAGCCTATGTGCCTATCTCATCTACCTATCCAGAAGATAGAATAAAATATATCTTAGAAGATAGTGTTCCTCCACTTGTTTTAGCAGAAAACAAAGATAGAATCCTAGGACAAACCCTAGAAAGTGAGGTATTATATATTGAAGAGATATTAGCCAACGATTCAACAACTAATAATCTTAATCCACTTAGTATTGCTGATAGTTTAGCTTATATACTATATACTTCTGGTTCAACTGGAAAACCTAAAGGGGTTATGGTAGAACAAAGGAATGTTACTCGATTAGTAAAAAATTCAACTATTGTTCCTTATGCTGCTGACCTTAATATCCTAATGACAGGAGCACCAGTATTTGATGCCACTACATTTGAGATTTGGGGAGCTTTACTCAATGGAGGAACTTTATGTTTAATTGAAGAAAAAACAATATTAGACCCTAAAAAACTTAAAACAGCTATTAGGAGCAATCAAATCAATACCATGTGGTTAACTGCTCCTTTGTTCAACCAATTAGTTGAAACAGATCAAGCTCTTTTTGAAGGACTAAAATATTTACTAGTAGGTGGAGACAAGTTATCTCCTACACATATTAATAGAATAAAAATTCTATATCCATCCCTAAGTATTATCAATGGATATGGTCCTACTGAAAATACCACTTTTTCTACAACTTATCCCATCAAAGAAGTTTTTGAAACAAATATTCCAATAGGAAGGCCTATTACGAATTCTACAGCTTATATCTTTGATAGAAATGAACAATTACAACCTGTTGGGGCATTGGGAGAACTCTATGTTGGTGGTGATGGAGTAGCTAGAGGTTATTTAAATCGCCCTGATTTAAGTCAAGAAAAATTTGTTCCTAATCCTATTAATCCTAGTGAAAAAATATATAAAACAGGAGATATCGCTTATTGGCGACCTGATGGAACTGTTGGGTTTATTGGAAGAAGAGATAACCAAGTTAAAATTCGAGGTTTTAGAATAGAGCCTAGTGAAATAGAAAAGAACATCTTAAAAATGCCTCAAATAGAGGACTGTATTGTTCTGCCTATTTCTAATGAACAGGGCGAAAATAGTTTGAGTGCTTACTATATTGTTAAACAACAAAGTACTTTAGATAATACCAGCTTAAGAGATTATTTGAAAGGGGTATTGCCTCCATATATGATTCCTTCCTTTTTTACACAGTTAGACAAATTTCCTTTAACTGTCAATGGAAAAGTAGATAAAAAGGCTTTACCTAGTCCTAATAAAATGGAGGTAGAAACAAAAACACCTCCTAGTACTGATACAGAAAAGAAACTAGCAAAAATATGGGGTCAAATATTAATGAT
>JAHDBK010000321.1 GCA_020630455.1 Saprospiraceae bacterium | reverse complement strand
ATTGATATTTTTTTCTTTTTTCCTTTTTCTCTTCTCCTTATAATATTCCTTTGATGCAATATAGATTATTTTTTCTACTTCTGCATATACCTTACCTTCTTTATCTGTTAAATTTACTAAAAAAGAATAGTCTTTTTCTTTTATTTCAGCGATTTCTTTTTTGATTTGTTCTAATATTTCATCTGTTATCTTGAATTCTACATAAAGGCTTTGATTTCCTGGCCTTTTAAAACGCATCGAAGCCGCTTTGTCCCATACGACATAGTCTTTTCCTAGAATGTTGATGAGTTGAACCATATAAATGCCATCAACACAGCTATACATATGTCCACCATATAATGTACCTACATAATTACGAGTAAACATATTTAGCGAAAGCTTAATTTTCACATATTGATAGTCATCAGATATTTCTAATACTTTCCCTCCTGTACTTCTATACATAGGAGAGATGTTGAAAACCCATCTCAACAATTTAGCTTTCCCTATTTTATTTATTAATTTATTTTTTATACTCATCACTATAAGAGCAGGTTTTAGACTATCAGATAATAGACTATAGACATTAGACTTTTTCAATAAGTAAATAATAAATAATTTTCTTTATTATTTACTTATTAGAAATAAAATTTTTACCACTTTATTAAATAAGGAATTATAAACATGCTCTAAATTATAAACGCACTATTTAAAGATAGTGCGTTTATAAAATTATTCAATATTATAAGAATTATTAATTAATTCAATAACTCATAAATCCCTGCAATACCTTGACCACCACCGACACAAGCGGTAACCATGCCGTACTTTTTGTTTTGTCTACGCAATTCATTGAATAATTGAGTACTCAATTTAGCACCTGTACAACCCAGTGGGTGACCTAAAGCAATTGCACCACCGTTTACATTGACGATATCAGGATTCAATTTGGCTTCTTGTATTACTGCCAATGCCTGAGCGGCAAATGCTTCATTCAATTCTATTAAATCAATATCGTTTAATTTTAAACCAGCAGCTTTCAATGCTTTTGGAATAGCTGCACATGGTCCAATACCCATTGTAATTGGTTCAACACCTGCTACATTGCAAGCGACCATACGAGCAATAGGCTCCAAACCTAAATCTTTGACCATCTTTCCACTCATCACTAAAACAAAAGCCGCTCCATCAGACATTTGAGAAGAGTTCCCTGCTGTTACAGAACCATTTTTAGCAAATACAGGACGTAAACGAGCAAGTCCTTCGACAGTTGTCTCGCGTCTTACACCTTCGTCCATATCTACCGTCCACTCTTTTTCTTTTCTTTTGTCATCTTCCACATATACTTGCTTCACAGTAACGGGTACGATTTCATCGTTGAATTTACCTCCATCAATTGCTGCTGCTGCTTTCATGTGAGAATGATAAGAAAATTCATCTTGAGCATCTCTAGAGATATTAAATTTATTGGCAACAGCTTCTGCTGTCAAGCCCATGCCTACTACATAATCAGGTGTATTAGCTGCTACTTGATATGAAGGAGCTAATTTATAACCTGTCATTGGAATCATGGTCATGTTTTCTGTTCCACCAGCAATAATACATTCAGCCATTCCTGCTTGAATTTTAGCAACTGCAATTGAAATAGTTTCTAAACCCGAAGCACAATAACGGTTGACCGTCATGCCAGGCACTTCTTTGCCTAATGCTCTCAATGATATTTGACGACCGATTTGTAGGCCTTGCTCTCCTTCTGGGTTGGCACAACCTACAATAACATCATCAACTAATTTAGGATCTAATTGTGGTGTATTTTCTGCTAAATGCTTTACCACATCTACTGCTAAATCATCTGAACGGTAGAATCTAAATCCTCCTTTTTTAGCACGTCCCACTGCAGAACGATATGCTTTTACAATATATACTTCTTTCATTTTTTTAGTATTTTAAAGACAAAAGATATTAGACATTAGACAATAGATTTATTATTCTCTAATTTATTTTTAAAACCTAATATCATTTTTTGAATTTCATTAATTTTATTAATTATATCCTTTAATTTTTCAGTATTAATAAAGCCCAAGTCAAAAGCAAGATAAACTTGTGTTTCTAATTCACAAGATGATGCATTAGCAACATTTAAAAAATGAATTAGTTGCAATGATGTTCCTCTGCCTGAGCCTTCAGCAATATTAGACGGTATAGAAATTGCAGACCTTTTTAACTGTGATGTTAAACCGAATAACTCCTCTTTTGGAAATGAATTAGTAAGTTTATAAATATCTTTAACTAATTCTCTCGATTTTACCCAAACTTTAAGTTTTCTAAAATTATGCATATGTCAAACTAGTCTATCATCTAATGTCTATAGTCTAATATCTAAAATCTCAATACTAATTTCGTAACGGCTTATTCGTTTGTAACATATGTTGAATTCTTTCTAAAGTTTTTTGTTCACCGCAAAGACTAAGGAAAGCTTCTCTTTCAATATCTAATAAATATTGTTCAGATACTTTTTGAGGACCCGTAAGGTCACCACCACAAAGTACATAAGCTACTTTTTTAGCAATTTTGATATCGTGTTCAGAAGCGAATTTACCCAACTGTAAAGAATGCCCAGCAACATACAAAGCACCTAAACCAGTACGTCCTAAAACACTAATATCTTTTCTTTGAATTGGTTGAGAATAATTATTAGCTAATTCTAATACTTTTTTCTTGGCTTCGCCAATATTTCTAGCAGTATTAACACTAACGCTATCTTTTCCTTTTTGTAAATATCCGTGATTAAAGGCTTCGTAAGCAGATGTTGCTACTGATGCCATTGCAATGGTTTTGAATTTTTCTATTAAGGTAGGAATTTGAACATCTCCTGCAAAAAATTCATCGGAAGCACGTAAAGCGAACTCTTTAGTTCCACCACCACCAGGAATTAAACCAACACCTACTTCTACTAAACCAATATAAGATTCTGCAGCAGCTACTGTTGCATCACAATGCATGATGGTTTCACAACCACCTCCGAAAGTATATCCTTGTGTAGCAGCAACAACTGGAATGGCTGAATAGCGACAACGCATCGTTGTCTGTTGGAAAGCATTCACTGCAAAATTCAACTCATCAAATTCTTGTTGATATGCCATCATAGCAATCATCATTAAATTGGCTCCAACAGAGAAATGTTCAGCATTGTTTCCAATTACTACACCATTCCAACCTTCTTCTTCAGCTAGTGTAATTACATCATTGATGCCTCTTAAAACACCTTCTCCAATTGAATTCATTTTAGAACGGAACTCTAAACAAAGTACTCCATCTCCTATATCATGAGCAACTGCTTCTGCATTTTCATAAACAGGTTTTTTATTCGCTCTGACATTATCTAAAATGATAAATTCTTCAGTACCTGGAATCGTTTGATAAGATTTAGAATCAATATCATAATATTTTTTGACTCCATTTTCTATTTTATAGAAAGCATCATGACCAGCAGCGAGCATTTCTTTGACCCAATCGCCTATTTTTTCTCCTTCTGCTTCAGCGGCATCAACACCTGCTTGAATACCGACCATATCCCAATATTGGAACGGCCCTACATCCCAAGCAAAACCAGCACGAAGTGCATCATCTATACTATAAATATTATCAGAAATTTCAGGTATTCTATTAGAAACATAAGCAAAAAGACCTGCTAGAGATTTTCTAACCAATTGCCCTGCTTTATCATCTGCTTTAAAGAAATGTCTGATTCTACCATCTAAGTTTTCAATTTGCTTTGAAGCATCTAAACTAGGAATAGATACCTTTCTTTTAGGTACGTATTCTAATTTTTCTAAATCTAAAGCTAAAACCACACTTCTTCCTTTTTCATCTCTCTCTTTGGTTTTTTGGTAAAACCCTTTACCTGATTTATCTCCGTAGAATTTATTTTCTAATAAGAAATCAATATATTTTGGAATTGAAAAGGCAGATACTTGTTCATCTTCAGTACAGCGAGTACGAATCGTATCAATTACTTTAGCAGAAGTATCGTGACCCACTAAATCACCTAAACGGAATACTCCCGTTCTAGGACGACCAATAGGTGTACCTGTAATTTTATCTACTTCTTCAATGGTCATATCCAACTCCGTCGTTAATTGGAAAATTTTTGCCATAGCATAAACACCAACACGATTGGCAATAAATGCAGGAGTATCTTTACAAAGTACAGTTCTTTTTCCTAAATAAACATCTCCGTAACTCATCAGGAAGTCAACAACTTCTTGTGAAGTATGAGGAGTTGGAATCACTTCAAATAATTTTAAATAACGAGGTGGATTAAAGAAGTGAGTACCACAGAAATTAGCTTTAAAATCATCGCTTCTTCCCTCAGCCATTAAATGAATGGGAATACTTGATGTATTTGAAGTGATTAATGTTCCTTCTTTACGATATTTTTCAACATTAGCAAATACTTGTTGCTTAATATCTAAACGTTCAATAACTACCTCAATAATCCAATCAGCATCGGCAATTTTTGGCATGTCATCATCAAAATTACCTACTTGTATCCTAGAAGCAAATGCTTTATCATACAAAGCAGCTGGTTTTGATTTTAAGAGGTTTTTCATTGCAGCATTCACGATAGAATTTCGCTTTGCTGGATTTTTCTTTTCGTCATCCGTTAAGTTAAAAGGTACAATATCCAACATCAGTACTTCTAAACCGATATTAGCAAAATGAGCTGCAATACCAGCTCCCATTACACCCGAACCTAGAACGGCTACTTTTTTAATTTTTCTACTCATATTTAATTTGAATAAATTTAATTTTTATTAATATAATAAAGAGTTTTTTTTATCATTAATAATAATAGTACAAAAAACAATTAGCGAAAATTCGCTAACGAGACAAATGTACATATTTTAGCGAAAATTCGCAAGAATATTTTATATTCTTTTTAATTTTTAAAATAAGTAATAAGAATAATGAGCAAAATACAATTTTAGATGAACTTTAACAACCTGATAAAAACAGCATTCTAGAAGTATTACTAAGTACACTGTAACATAAATAAAATTGTATTTTGAAAGAGCCTTTTGTTCT
>JAHDBK010000320.1 GCA_020630455.1 Saprospiraceae bacterium | reverse complement strand
CATCGTTTCTACTTGTACTGCTTGTTGGTCATCTCCTAGTTTTTTCTTAATAGCTTCAATTTGTGGTTTAAGGGCACTCATCTTAGATTGAGAATACAACATTTTATAAGTCAATGGAAACAAAATCGTTTTAACTAATAGAATCACTAAGATGATGACAATTCCTTTATTACTAATAAATGAAGAAAAGAAATTAAATAAAGGACGAATTACCCAACGGTTAATTGTACCAAAAATACTTCTACCATAAGGTATGATATCATCTAGTCCATTATTAAATGTTCTTAATCTTGAAAATTCATTAGGTCCAGAATATATGGTCATACCAAATGATTCTTGGATAGGAATGCTTAAACTAGAATGTAATTTCTTAAGGTCGTCATCTTCCGTTTCAAGCATTTTGGTTTCTGAAGTCATTGCTGAAAAATCATTATCAGCAATAATACTAGTATTAAAAAATTGATTAGAATGAGAAACCCAATCGATTCCCTTTTCTTCTGTTACCTCATCATCACTTCTACAACTACAGTAAGTAGGAGAATCTTCAGATTCTTTATAATAAATTGTAGTGAAATTACGTGCATAAGAATGAGCTCTTTCTATTTTATCTAAATAATTAGTCCATTCTAAACTGAAATTATTTTTAGATTTATCAATCGTATTATCTAAGTTGACAAATTGAATATCATAATCTAAAATATATTCGTCTTTGATTTCATATTTTTGTTCAAAGTATTGATTAGGTCCTGCAAAAGCTCTAAAGACTACTTTTTGTCCATTGTTTTCTACTAATTTGAAATATAAATCAGAAGTAGAAACCAAGTTTTTTACATTTTTTACAGGAAGATGATATGTGAAATCATTTTTTTCATCTTCAAAAAGCAATAAGTCAGATTCAACTTTGTTTTTTTCCTCGTCCCAATTGATTTTTTTGTATTCTTTTAACCAAATCTTATTGAGTCGTCCTCCTTTATTGGTAAAGGTATATTGTACTAAATCCGTTTCTAGGGTTGTAGTTTCTTCTGAACCACTAGCAGCAATGGCAAAATCTCCGTATTCAAGGACTAATTTTAAGTCTTTCAATGAATCTACTTGACCAGGATTTACAGCAGTTTGGGTACTATCAAGATTGGTATCAGGGATAGGATTATTAATTTGCTTGATGGAATCTTCCATTAATGCTTGAACCTGAGTTAGGGAATCTTGTACACGTTGCTCCTCAATTCTTTCATAATTAGCTTTATTAGATACCCAAATGTAAGCTACAAAAAGGACACCCAAAAGTATAAAACCGATTAATCTATTTTTATCTTGTAACATAATAGTATTTAAAAATTATGATTGTTTGTAGTATGCTTTTATATATAAAACCGCAAAGGTACAATTTTGATGAATAGATTATGCTATTAAACTACAAATAATTAGAAGAATTAGATTAAATTGAAATTATTAAAGAAATACGTTACTATTTATTATGAAATACGCTTTGTGAGAATGTTCATAATTACCATCTTAAGCCCAAATAAAAGTAATGCTTTCTTCTAAATCTGGATGTAAAGAGCGTTTAACAGGGCATCCATGAGCCGCCTTTTCTAGGATTTTTTTATCTTTTTCACTAAAATCATTGGCAGGCATATTAATGATGACGTTTAATTGAGCAATACGTCTTGGATTAGATGCCATAACTTTGGTGACTGAAGCTGTAGCCCCTGACATATCAAGTCCTTTGTCCTTGGCTTTAATACCCATAATGGTTAAAATACAAGAGCCCAGAGCTGTGGCGACTAAGTCTGTTGGAGAGAAGGATTCTCCCTTTCCTCTATTGTCAATAGGTGCATCTGTTATCATATTGTTTGATGAACGGATATGAGTCGCTTGAGTTCTTAGTTCTCCTTGGTATTCAATTGAAATAGTCATTGTGATAATTTTAATTATTTCTTGCTAATATATCTAATATAAGGTGCAATAATTCATTGGGTAAAGCTGCAATTCCAAATGCATAAGGAGGTACTCCTTTTTCTCTTTTTACAAATGCTGTATAAAAGATATAAGGAATATCAATTCCTTTATCAATTAATTCTTTATGAAATCTAAACCCTTCCCCTGATTGGTTATTTCTAGATATATCTGATAATATGATTTGATATTGATTCGTGTGAATAGATTCTAATGCTTGGGAAGATGAAGTAGCAAAATCAATATGTATTCCTAAAGATTTGATAAGGTCGCTTTCATATTGAATAAAATCGGGATTTTCATCAATCCATAAAAGATTAATGTTTATCTTCTTTTCTTTAAAATTACTCATTCTATCATAGAGAGCATCTTTTACTTGGGGGCTTAAACTTTCTTTACCTTTTTGTTCTATAGATTTTGTTAAATTGTTTTCAACATTAATATAATCATCTAAAATCTTAGGATTGTTTTTTAATTCTCCTAATAATGATAATGTAGAATGCCTTATAATATTCGTTCCTTGATTTTGTTGATTATAATCTAAAATACCAATTCTAATATCGGATTTTAATTTATTGAATTGACCTAAAATTAGTGTAGCATCTTTAGAAAATGCAGAATCAGCCATACTGAAAATATGTGATAATTTTTTGAGTGCTTTTTCTAATTTATTATTAATAATAAATGATTCAATTTCTTTGATTATTTCAGACATGAATATTAATTGTTTTAGGTAAAGTTAAGAAAACCTATTCTTATTCAATATCTAAAACTAACACTTTTTCTTCAATTTCTTTTGATTCATCTAAGGTTAATTCTCTTCCATTCCAATATAAGTATTCTCTTTTTATAGAGCGTTTGTATTGGTCATTAGAAAAATTATCATCAATAATAGTATTGGATTCTCTAATGACCGTATTGGCAATGCCTTCCATATCGGTAGGGAATATTAAGCTAGTATCTTCACTAGCCCAAGCATCAGCTATACCCATTGCAAAAGATGTTGATGTAAATTCTATACCATTCCAGAATACATATATATATCCACCTGAGCAGCCACAACCGCCTTCACAAGGGATGTCTATTCTAATAATATCGGCTACGGCTAAACCTTTATTTCCTATTGCTAGAGCATCGAAATACTGTGAATGTATAAAAACTTCGTATCTATCTATTTCTTTATGATTTTTGAAAGCCCTGATTTGATATTTTTTTCTTAACCAACCATCTTGATCTATATATCGAGATATTCCCATGACAAATTTTAAACTTGGGTCACTTTCAGAACCAAAAGCCCTTTGAGCAATAAATCCTCCCCAAATCCATCCTGTTTTCATATTGCTAAGTTCTATTTTATACCAATGACTTTTAATGGTTCTTATGGTATCCACATTATAAGATCTTTCTAATATTTTGAATTTTTGTCCAATTAATAATAGGTCTTCATTATTACAAGTTTTAGATGGACAAGATCTAAGAATTACACTATCTGCCAAAAGATAGTTATAAGGTAGATATTCATCAATATAAGTATCTTCTATAGTTGAAAAATAGGTGTCTACTTCATTCTGAGAAAATGATAAAATAGGGCTTAAAAGTAATATAAGAATTAATCTTTTCATTGTATCTGATTTTGATTTGAACTGATACTACAAATTTAAGATTAACCAAAATAAGAAGTATTGAAAAAGAATTAAGCGTTATCTACTTTTGATTATTCGTTAATGTTTTTTATAAGTCACGGTATCTAATTCCCAAGATTCGCCATCAGGGTTAGTGATTATTGTACGAACTTCTTCGAGCATTCCATTTTTATTTCTTTCAAATTCAATGGTGTTGGGGAAGCAATATTCTTCGGTAAAAAGACGACAAGAAATGCTTTTATTATTAATAATAAAAGAAAATTTAATAGGATAACCCAAATTATTCTTTAATCTTAAATCTTTATATGCAAATGAAACGGCTGCATCTGCACCAAGAGGAGTATAACGTTCGTGTTCTTCGTAAATATCAATAGAGTGGGGGTGTCTTTCGACTATTTTTAGACCTGTTTTGAGGGCTACATGATATATAATACCAGCTAATTGACAAAGACCACCACCAATATCTTCTTGTAAAACACCATTTATAATATTTCTTCCTTTTTTATATCCTTTTTTTTCGGTAGCTTTTCCTATAGTTTTCCAAAATGAAAAAATTTCATTGGGAAATATTTGTAAAGCAGCAATATGTTTAGAAGCCAATTTCATATTGTGAACTTTATTTTCAAATAAAGGACTTTGCTTGATTTCTTGTTGAACTTCAATCATTCCTGCATATCGAATACTAGCTCTATCTTCTTGTGCCCAATGTTTATGATAACCTTTTCGCCAATCTCTCCACCATCGCTTAGAAGATGCGTATTGTACTTTAATACCTTTTGGAATTTTGTTTCTCATTCTTTTTTTTCCAATATTATAAAAATATAAGATGAATAATCGGCTGCAAATGTACGACAAAGAAAATTATCTAGTGAAAAAAGATGAGGTCTAATTGAAGAAGGAAATCTATGAATGGGTAAAAACATCATTCCATGATGCCCAATCCAATCCCATTTTTCCTTAGTTTGTTCTTTTAATTCTTGAATAGAATAAGAAGTAGAGCCATGCCAACTTGCTTTAGAATGACCACCGCTTATATTTCTTCTGATAGAGGAAGGTACATCAAAAATAAATCTTCCACCTTTTCTTAATAATCTAAAAGACTCTTTTAAAATTTTGCTGAATTGTTCTTTTTCTAAGTGCATAAGGACATGCATTGAAAATATAGCATCAAAGGAAGTATCTGGAAAAGAAGTTTGAGTGGCATCTGCTTGGATGAAATTTTTGCTAGGGTATTTTTTTTCTGCTTCTGCCAACATATTAGCACTAATATCCAGTCCAAAATTCGCCATTTCCATAAATCTACCTGTCCCACAGCCCAGATTCAATACATCTGCATCTTTATAATCATGAATATATTTTTGCAATAATAACGCTTCTTGTTGATGGATAAATCTCCCATAGCTATTATGAAAACGGTTTTTATCATAATCTTTAGCTAAGTCATCATAATATTGAGTAATTTCTTTTTGATGATTTGCCATATAGCTTGTCAGTTTTGAAAAAAAATAAAGAGTTTTTTTTATATTTTAAT
>JAHDBK010000319.1 GCA_020630455.1 Saprospiraceae bacterium | reverse complement strand
AAACCGTACCTTTTCTTTTAATTTTAATGATATAGAGTAGAAAATTATTGTTTTAGTTGCAATTGTTATGATAAATAGCCCAAGAACTAGTGGCGAATAGGAATAAACTAAACAAATAAATGCAGAAAAATAAAATAAAAAATGAGACAATGACAATAGTCCTAATAATATTTGATGAATGAATTTATAGTGTTTTCCTGTTGTTAAATGTCTTTGTTTTTGATTAAAATATTCTTTCCATGTTCTTTTAGGTTCAGAATACATGAAGCTTTCGCTATCTATATTTATGGTAGTATTTGTTGGATTTGCGACTTGATTAATGAATAAATCATCATCTCCAGATGTAATATGTTGATGTTTTTCAAAGCCTCCTACTTGTTCAAAAAGATATTTTTTATACATCATATTTCTTCCAACACCCATATAAGTTTTGCCCCATAATGCAAATGAAAAATATTGGATAGCAGTATAAATCGTTTCGAACTGAATAAAAGAATTCAATAAAAATTCACTCTCCTTGTTTTTAGAATAAGGACCATAGCCTAATACTATTTCATTTTTATCAATCAAAGCATTGTACATTTTTTGTATCCAATTTTTTGATGAAGGGTAACAATCTGCATCTGTTACTAGAATATTGTCATAAACAGCTGCTTGAATACCTTTAGCTAGAGCATTTTTTTTGCCTCCTTTTTTACCATTAGGATATTTTAAACTAAGTACTTTTAAATGAGGGTGTTTTTTTTGAAATGCTTTTAATATGTTAGCGGTTTCGTCTGTGGAGCCGTCATTTACCACTAAGACTTCAAACTTCGGATAATTTTGATGGAGAATACTAGGTAGATTTTGTTGTAAATTTTCGGCTTCATTATATGCACAGATTACAACACTTACAGGTTGTTCTTGATTTGAATTATAATTAGAGGAATAAAACAATATTCTACTAAAAAAAAATAAATAATAAACCAGTTGTATGATGGCACTTCCTATAAATATTATAAAGGAAACAAAGATGATATTTTCAAGTAAAAATAACAAAATTTATTTATTAATTTGACTTAGAAGTTTTTTGAAGCCTTTATTCATTTTAGATTTAATTTCTTGATAATTTTCAATTTCTTGACTAGTGTAAATCAGCATGATATGGAGGTAAGAAGGATTATCTAAATCTTTATAATAATCCACTTTATTATGTCTCCAAGCTTCTCTCATTAATCTCTTAATTCGATTTCTATCTACAGCTTTTTTGAATTTTTTTTTGGAAACTGAAAAACTTACTTTTATAGGATATTCTTGTGGAGATACTTGAAGAGCAACCCACCTAATAGGATATTTATGAACAGAAACCCCAGCTTTAAAAAGTTGATCTATCGCTTTTTTGCTTTTTAATTTTTCTTCCTTTTTGAAGCTATAATCTTTTTTCGACATAAATTACCATAAATATTAAGAACAAATAGCCCGTGAAATTCACTTCACGGGCTGTTTGTATTACTGAATTATAAGAAACCTAAAGAATAATTACTTAGGTCCTTTTTCATCAGAAATGGTTAATTTTTTACGGCCTTTTGCACGACGGCGTGATAATACTTTACGTCCGTTCTTAGTTGCCATACGTGAACGGAAACCGTGCTTGTTGGCTCTTTTTCTTCTTGATGGCTGAAATGTACGTTTCATCGCTATATTTCTTTAATTCTTTTATTACCTCTTTTTAAAAGTGGCACAAAGATACATTTTTTAAAATGATTTCAAAATTATTTTATCTTAAAAATAAAAAGACTTGAAAAGAAAATGAATTATCCATTCATTGAGAATAAAAATTCTTCATTGCTTCTCGTCCCTCTAATTTGTTGTAACATGAACTCCATTGCTTCGTCTGGTTTCATATCTGCCAAATGCCTTCTTAAAATAATCATACGGTTAAGTAAGTCCTTATCAAGTAATAAATCATCTCTTCTAGTTCCAGAACGATTGATGTCAATAGCAGGATAAAGGCGTTTGTTAGACAATGCTCTATTTAATTGAAGTTCCATATTACCTGTTCCTTTGAATTCTTCAAAGATAACTTCGTCCATTTTGGAACCAGTATCAATTAATGCTGTAGCACAAATAGTTAGTGAACCACCACCTTCAATGTTACGTGCTGCTCCAAAGAATTTTTTAGGCTTGTGTAAGGCATTGGCTTCAACACCACCAGAAAGTACTTTACCACTTGCAGGAGCAACGGTATTATAAGCACGAGCCAAGCGCGTAATAGAATCCAAAAGAACAACTACATCATGTCCACATTCAACTAAGCGTTTTGCTTTTTCTAAAACGACATTGGCTACTCTTACGTGATTATCCGCAGGTTCGTCAAAAGTAGAAGCAATTACTTCAGCGTTAACACTTCTTTTCATATCCGTAACCTCCTCAGGGCGTTCGTCAATCAAAAGAACAATCAAGTAACACTCTGGATGATTCGCTGAAATAGCATTGGCGATATCTTTTAATAAAAATGTTTTACCCGTTTTAGGTTGTGCAACAATTAATCCTCTTTGACCTTTTCCAATTGGTGAAAACAAATCTATTAATCTAGTAGATAATTTTCTACTTTCTGTAGCCAATCTAAGTTTTTCTTCTGGAAATAATGGTGTTAAGTAATCAAAAGGAACTCTATCTCTGATTTGCTCTGTCGTTAAGCCGTTTACTTTAGAAACTCTTAGTAAAGCAAAATATTTTTCACCTTCTTTTGGAGGTCGAATAGCTCCTTCAATAGTATCCCCTGTTTTTAGTCCAAATAATTTAATTTGGGAAGGTGAAACATAAATATCATCAGGAGATGTTAAATAATTATAATCGGCAGAACGAAGGAAGCCATAACCATCAGGCATCATTTCTAATACCCCTTCTCCTTCTACAATTCCATCTAATTCTATATTAAATCTACTGGCAGGTTCTTTTACTTCTTCTTTTCTAGGAATAGGTTTTTTATCTTTAGGTTTCTCTATTGCTATAGGTTTATTTACGGTTCTTGTTTTCTCTACATTTTTAGCAGCAGCATTTTCTTTGGGCTTTTCTTCTTTCAAATCTATTTCTTTAATTACTTCTCTAGTCTTACTAATACTTTTTGCTTTGTTTTCTTTAGGGTTATTATTAGTGTTTTTAATATTTGAAGAAACTCTTCTATTAGTAGGTTTTTCTACTCGTTTTCTTTGCCTTTTAGCTTCGTTAACTGGTTTTTCAGCAGGTGCTTTCTCTTCTTTTTTATCGCCACCATTATTAGTTATGCCAGAGTTTAGGGCTTGTTCATCAAGGATTTTATATATCAAATCTTTTTTATTGAGTTTTTTATAACCTTGAATCCCCATTTTATCCGCTAAGCTTTTTAACTCAGGAACTAACATTTCTTGTAGCTGTAATATGTCGTACATATTTTGTATTTATTTTATTATTTAAATATGGAAACTAAAAACTAATGTTTTTAATAGTCTTAATTTTTTAAATTTATTAGAAATCCCATATATGAAAAAAAAATATTATTTTAAATAGGAAAATTTTTCATGGGAAAGGTATATTCTAAAATTTTAATTAATCGTGCAATTAGAATATATTTTTGAATTGAATACGGATGCAAAAATACATTTTCTTTTGAAAAAGAAACTTTTTTATCAAAAAAAATGATTAATTATTTACAAATGTAATCATTTTATACCGATTAGTCTATAAATATATGATATTTTTGCAATCCATTTTAATTTTACACTATTATAATTATTAATAACATTATGTTACAAACCAATTTCATTAGAACAAATAAAGAAAAAGTAATCGCTGGACTTCAAAAAAGAAACTTTGAACCTTTAACCGTCTTAGATGAAATTTTAGAGTTAGATGATAAACGCAAAGAATTACAACAACAATTGAACCAAATTGAAGCAGATAGTAATGCCGCTTCTAAAAAAATAGGACAATTATTTGCTAAAGGTGATAAAGAAGAAGCTCAAAAGATACAAAGCCAAGTAGCTCAATGGAAAGAGCAAAAACAAAACTTGAAGAAAAACCATGATGAAGTAGTTCATAATTTAAATGAATTATTATATACGGTACCTAATATTCCCCATGAAGTAGTACCTCAAGGAAAAACACCAGATGATAACGAGGTATTTAAAGCATGGGAACAACCCTTTCCTCAATTGCATAAAGATGCTAAGCCTCATTGGGAACTCATGGAAGAGTATGATTTAATGGATCTAAAATTAGGTGTAAAATTAACTGGAGCTGGTTTTCCTGTATACAAAGGAAAAGGAGCCAAATTACAAAGAGCCTTAATTGCTTATTTTTTGGATAAAGCTACAGAAGCGGGTTATACAGAATACATTCCACCACACATGGTCAATGAAGATAGTGCTAGAGGAACAGGACAATTGCCTGATAAGGAGGGGCAAATGTATCATGTTACCTTAGATGACCTTTATCTCATTCCTACCGCAGAAGTTCCCGTAACTAATATATATAGAGATGTCATATTAAATGAAAATGACTTCCCTATTAAAATGACAGCTTACTCTCCTTGTTTTAGAAGAGAAGCGGGTTCTTATGGTGCTCATGTTAGGGGATTGAATAGAGTACATCAATTTGATAAAGTAGAGATAGTTCGTATAGAACATCCTGAAAGGTCTTATGAGGCATTAGATGAAATGCTAACTCATGTAGGTAGTTTATTAGATGAATTGAAATTGCCTTATCGTATTTTGAGATTATGTGGTGGTGATATGGGATTCACTTCTGCTTTAACCTATGATTTTGAAGTTTATTCAACGGCACAAGAACGATGGTTAGAAGTTAGTTCTGTATCTAACTTTGAAACTTTTCAAAGCAATCGTTTACAATTGAGATATAAAGACAATAATAAGAAAAAACAATTGGCTCATACTTTAAATGGAAGTGCTTTGGCATTGCCTCGTATTGTAGCTTCTATTATTGAAAACTATCAAACTCCTGAGGGCATTGTTGTTCCTGAAGTATTGAGACCTTATACTAAGTTTGATATTATTAATTAATATACTTTTAGTATGGAGTAATGAGTACAAAGTAATTAGTAAATTAAAAACTTTAAATAACTTCATTTTGAAAATAAATAAATAAAATTCTTTATT
>JAHDBK010000318.1 GCA_020630455.1 Saprospiraceae bacterium | reverse complement strand
TCTTCTTCTATTTAAGTTTCTCATGTTAGGCATACCAGGCATTCCTCCACCTTTGGTCATTTTGTGCATCATTTTACGCATTTGATCAAATTGGCGAATGAACTGATTAACTTCAGTAATGGTATTCCCGCTACCCTTAGCAATTCTTTGCTTTCTCCTTGTATCCAATAGTTCTGGTTTAGAACGTTCTTCAGGAGTCATAGAGAAAATAATCGCTTCTAGTTTTTTAAATGAATCATTATCAATATCTAAATCTCTAACTGCTTTTCCCATTCCAGGAATCATACCAATCAAATCTTTGATATTACCCATTTTTTTGATTTGGTTGATTTGAGATAAGAAATCATTAAAGTCAAATTTGTTTTTAGATATCTTTTTATGAATACGTTCTGCTTCTTTCTCATCAAACTGCTGTTGCGCTCTTTCTACTAAGGAAATTACGTCTCCCATCCCTAAGATACGCTGAGCCATACGGTCTGGGTGAAACTCATCTAAAGTATCGAGTTTCTCTCCCATACTCATGAATTTGATGGGTTTTCCTACTGTATATTTGATAGATAAAGCGGCTCCACCTCTTGTATCACCATCTAATTTGGTTAGAACAACACCATCATAGTTGATACGTTCATTAAAGACCTTAGCCGTATTAACGGCATCTTGTCCTGTCATCGAATCTACAACAAACAAGGTCTCATTAGGCAAAATTTCGTTTTTGATGCCTTCTATTTCTTGCATCATGTCCTCATCGATTGCCAAACGTCCAGCAGTATCGACGATGACTACATCATGACCGAATTTTTTGGCATGAACGATTGCATTATTCGCAATTTCTATTGGGTTTTTATTATCTGGTTCTTTATAAATATCTACTCCTGCTTGCTCTGCTACTACAGTCAACTGATCAATGGCGGCTGGACGATACACATCACAAGCAGTAACTAAGACTTTTTTAGAGCGTTTCTTTTTTAAGAATAATGCTAATTTACCTGTAAAAGTAGTTTTACCCGAACCTTGAAGTCCCGCTACTAAAACTACTGCGGGATTTCCTTTGACATTGATACCTACTTTTTGTCCGCCCATCAACTCTGTCAATTCGTCCATGACGATTTTGACCATGAGTTCTCCTGGTTTTACTGACTTCAATACATTTCTTGTACCTAAAGCTTGGTCTTTAACCTTGTCCGTAAATTCTTTAGCTATTTTATAATTAACATCTGCTGCTACTAATGCTCTTCTAATTTCTTTTACTGAAGAAGCAATATTCAACTCGGTTATCCTACCTTCTCCTTTGAGGTCTTTGAATGCGAGTTCTAACCTATCATTTAAACTTTCAAACATAAATTCTAAAATTCTATAATTATTATGATTGTGTTCTATGTGAAATATAAAGAAATTTCTTTATATTTCCTTGTTTTTAAAATTAATAATACAAATTAATACTGTACATTGTTTAAAATGTAATACCTTTAAAAACGCAAATATACAAAATTCAATGGTAGAAAGATTTGAATATCGATTAAAACAATTGATTTCTAAACAAGAAAAAGTTTTACTCGCTGTAAGTGGAGGCATGGATTCTATGGCAATGAGTCATTTATTTCAACAATTGGATTATGATTTTGCTTTAGCACATTGTAATTTTCAACTTAGAAATAAGGAATCTGATGCAGATGAACAAATGATTTTAAATTATGCTAAAAAACAAGGTTTAAGCGTTTTTAATATTCAATTTGATACTTTAAAAATTCAAAAAGAACGAGGTGGAAGTATTCAGCAGATTGCTAGGGATTTGAGGTATGAATGGCTAGAGAAAATACGTATTGAAAACGACTATGACTATATCGCTACTGCTCATCATCTTAATGATTCTATCGAAACTTTCTTATATAATTTCACTAAAGGAACGGGAATCAGTGGACTGAGGGGAATAGATGTGAAAAGAAATCATATTATTAGACCGCTATCTCATTTTTCTAAAGAAGATATTAAAAATTATATTAATAATAAAAATATTTCATATAGAGAAGATGCTTCTAATTCTAGTAATAAATATCATCGAAATTTGATTCGCAATCAAGTAGTTCCTGTTCTTAAAGAAGTCAATCCCTCTCTTGAAAAAACGGCTTTAAAAACATTTGAGAATCTAAAGGAAACCGAAATTCTATTGCATTATTTCATTAATGAAATTGAAAATAATATTATTGATAATAAAAATAATATTATTCATATTCATATTAAAAAATTAAAAAAATACCCTGCGACAGCTACTATCATATTTGAGATTTTAAAAAAATACAATTTCAATCCATATCAAATCCAAGATATTGTTTCGATTATAGATGCACAAGCAGGAAAATATTTAGATTCTAGTACACATCGTTTATTGAAAGATAGAACAAGTCTTATCATTGCTCCTTTAGAAAAAGATGATTTCAAAAGTATTTATATTCATGAAAATGATAATAGAATAGATTTAAAAAATGGAAAAACTTTGAGTATTTCAACAAACCTAAATAAAGAGGGGACTTTCACTCATGCTTTAGCAATTGAAAAACTGGAATTTCCATTATTATTGAGAAGGTGGAAGGCAGGAGATTATTTTCACCCCAAAGGAATGAATGGAAAATCCAAAAAAATCAAAAAGTTTTTAACAGATTTAAAGATTAATAGAATAGAAAAAGAAGAAGTGATGGTCATCGAGTCCGCAGGTAAAATTTGTTGCGTAATAGGATTTAGAGATGATGAAAGATTTGGAGGAGATGGTTTTTATATTACTTTAAAAAATTAGATAGTATGAATAATGAAACACCAAGGTTAGTCTATAAAAAAATGATGAGTACTGATTATTATAGTCAGTGGTTAGGAATAGAAAGTGTAGAACATAAGGAAGGATATTGTAAAATACAAATGAAAGTGAGAAAAGAAATGTTGAATGGTTTTGCTATTGTACATGGAGGAGTGAGTTTTGGCTTGGCAGACTCTGCCCTAGCTTTTGCTTCTAATTCATACAATGTATTGAGCCTTACTTTAGATGGTTTTGTTACTTATCCCAACTCTGCTAAAGAAGGGGATATTTTAATTGCTGAAGCTAGCGAAAAAACCAATAATAGAAGAACAGCAATGTATGATGTAACCGTTAGAAATCAAAATGGGCTTCCAATTGCACTATATAGGGCTACAGTTTATAAAACAAAAAAGGCAGTTCTCGAAGAGTAGCTAACATCGTTTAAAAGACTGATTTCTCCGATTAATACAAGTAAAGCATCGACAAATTACTTGTATTTTTAGATTAAAATCAATTAATTTATCAAATTCGTTAGTATTATTTTTATATATCTTTATCGAAATTAATCCTTTGAAAACCCATTCATACCAAGTAATCCCTTATTTTTGCCTCATCATTGTTTTAAGAGCATGTTTAAATTTAACATTTTAAACCTGCTTTAAATACAAATTGATTCGAGAAAACATTTTTATAATCATTAAAAAAATAAAGAAAAATTCAATATGGAATTTGTTATCATTTTTATATTAATTATTATAGCTCACGTAGGATTATACGGAATATTTAAAAAAGCTGGTGTTACGCCATGGAAAGCATTCGTCCCTGTATTAAGTAAAATTGAATGGATGAAAATGGTTGGTCATCCAGGATGGAGAGCAGCTCTACTCTATATTCCTATTGTTGGTTTTTTTATTGGAGCAGGTTTATTAGTAAGCAATTCTAATAGTTTTGGAAAACATTCATTTTGGAATCACTTTTTAGCTATTGTTTTTGCTCCATTTTATTTATGCTATTTAGGTTTTCATAAAGCGATGAGTTTCATGTATCCAGCGGTTGCTAAATTGAATGAATATAAAGAACAATTAAAAGAAATATTAGAATTGAAAAGTGGAAAAGGTGATTCGACTGTAACCGACAAAGATGGAAATAGAAAAATCAAATCAAGTGGAAGTTCTAGGTCTTATGATTTAAAAATGGAAAAACTTAAGAAAAGTCCATTTTATAAAAGTGAAGGTAGAGAATGGGCAGAAGCCATTATTTTTGCCGTTTTTGCCGCTACATTTATTAGGATGTTTTTAATAGAAGCATATACTATTCCTACTTCTTCAATGGAGAGTTCTTTAATGACGGGTGATTTTCTATTTGTAAGTAAGACGAGTTATGGTGTAAGAATGCCAAATACTCCGCTTCAATTACCCTTATTACACAATAGAATTCCTAGAAGTAACAAGGAGTCTTATAGTAGATTAATCGAATGGGGACACAATCGTATAGGTAGTACCAATAGTATTAAATTAAACGACCCTATTGTTTTTAATTTCCCTGAAGGAGATACCATTATTATTCCTGTAGATGGAAGGCAGTTAGACCGTTATGATTATGGTTTATATATAAGAGATGGAGTTCCTAGAGAACAATTACACAATCCTAAAAATTTCAAATTGGTGTATCGACCTGTTGATAGGCGTGACCATTATGTGAAAAGATGTGTAGGTTTACCTGGTAATAAATTTGAGATTAAAAATAAGCAGGTATATATTGATGATAAAGCAATTGAAAATCCTAAAAATATACAATTTACTTATGAAATCATGACAGATGTCAATGATGTTGGTTCATTAACTAAAGATGCTTTATATGATTTAGGAGTGAATGCCAATGAAGTAAAATCATATAATCCGAGGGATAATAATTTACTAAGTCTAAATAAAGAACAAGCGGATTATTTAGGTTCTAGAACAGGGATTTCTGTTAGAGAATTTGATGTCAATCCTTATAAGGGTAAAAATCTATTTCCTCAAGACAAGAAAAACTTTAATTGGAACTTAGATAATTTTGGGCCTGTAATCATTCCTAAAAAGGGAGAAACAGTGGATATTAATATGAATAATATTGCATTATATAGAAGAATTATATCCGTTTACGAAGGGAAAAAATTAGAAAAGAAAAATGGCAAAATTTATATTGATGGAAAAGAAAGTACTCAATATACTTTTGAAATGAATTATTATTGGGCAATGGGAGATAATAGGCATAATTCTGAAGATTCTCGTTATTGGGGTTTTGTTCCTGAAGACCACATCGTAGGAAAACCATTATTCATTTGGTTCAGTCTTAAAAACGGTACTATGTTTGGAGAAGGTGGC
>JAHDBK010000317.1:3520-5154 GCA_020630455.1 Saprospiraceae bacterium | reverse complement strand
TTGATTGATAAAAATGGTAAAAAACATACGGTATATGAAAATAAAAACACAAAGCCTCTTGGTTTTAATACTCCTTATAGAATGTTTAAAACGAGTTTTGCACCAACACCCTATTTTGTAAAAGAATGTTTAGTAGAACTCAAAACTAAAAATGTATCTGGTTCTAACCATATAGACGCCATTGGAATTACAGACCATCGAGGAGAAATTAAAATAAAAGGATTAATAGATGAATTAGAGTATAGTGAAGAAGTACCTGAGCCAGAAAATTTAGGAAGAACCATTAATTCTAACTATGCCGAACGTTTGCCTTTGATTTCTCCAGATGGAAATACTCTATATTTTACTAGAAAATTTCATCCTGATAATTATGGAGAAGAAAACAAAGATGATATTTGGGTATCTAAGCGTTTACCTAATGACACATGGTCTTATGCGGAAAATATTGGTGAACCATTGAATGATAAAGAACATAATTTTGTCGTTTCTATCAATCCTACAGGAGATAATATCTATTTAGGAAACACCTATAAAAGAGGAGTAAAAGATGGCGTTTCCATGTCTTCTCCAAGAGGAGGTACTTGGACAAAACCAATCATGTTAGACATCGACGACCATTATAATGATGATATTTTTGTAGAATATCATGTGAGTGTAGATGAAAAAATCATTTTGATGGCTGTTGAAAGAAATGAAGGTTTTGGAGATAGAGATATTTATGTTTCGTTTAGAAAAGCCGATTATTCTTGGACAAAGCCCTTGAACTTAGGAGCAACCATTAATACCAATAATATAGAAAGTAGTGTTTTTCTAGCCGCCGATGGTAAAACAATTTATTTTTCAAGTAATGGACATTATACCCATGGTGGACTAGATGTATTTATGAGTAGAAGATTGGATGATACTTGGACCAATTGGACAAAACCCAAAAATTTAGGACCAAAAATTAATAGTGTAGATAATGATTTTAATTACACTATTCCTGCTTCTGGAGAATATGCTTATTTTTCTTCAGGAGATAATAGCTATGGTATGTCCGATTTATTTAGAATTAGATTGCCTAAAGAAGCTCGTCCAGAACCCGTCGTATTAATGCAAGGAACAGTAGTAGATGTTTCCACCAACAAACCTATTCAAGCTAAAGTTAAGTATAAACCTATAGATAGTGATGAAGAAGTCATTGTTGATAATATTTCTTCTGTAAATGAAGACGGTTCTTATCAAGTAGTATTGCCCTATGGAGAAGATGTAGAAGTCTATGCAGATATTGAAGGATATTTCCCTGTCAGTGAGAGTATGGAATTATCGGGTACTATTATAGAAGAATTAGATTCAGATGACCCCAATGACCCACTCTTAGATTATGAAGGGAGCAGTCCTAGTCCTGAGCAATTAAAACTTGAAGCAGAAATCGCTAGATTGAATAAAGAGCTGGAAGCATTAAAACAAAAAAAAGTAGATTCTGAAGATAAGTATACTGCTCCTTATGAACCTAATATCGACCCTTTGGATAATGATGATGAAGTAATAGCAAGCAATGATAGGCCTATTTCCAACTCAAATCCTCAACCAACTAATAGACCTAAAAAAGATGCTGATTTAGAAGATTTAAAAAAGAAGTATTATGAGCAATT
>JAHDBK010000317.1:0-3420 GCA_020630455.1 Saprospiraceae bacterium | reverse complement strand
TCCACAAAACAATCCACCAAAAGAGGATAAAGACTTAAATGACTTGTATGATAAATTTAATGATTATAAAAATGATGATAATGAAATTGATAATCAAGATGTAGCTATTAATAACAATAGACCTAATAATAATGATAATAATTCAACTAGTCCTGATAATATCTCAAATACAACAAATCCTCAAGGAGATAAAGCTCAACCTGATGGCGAGTTAAATGATTTGTATGATAAATTAAATAATTATAAAAATGATGATAATGAGGTTGCTATAGAAACGCCAAAAGAGGAAAATAAACCTAGTGATCCTTTTTATGTGCCTACAGAAGAAAAACCTAGTCAAGAAAAACCTCAAAATAATGATATTGCAGGTACCGTTACAGCTGAAAGCCCTGAAGGAGAAATGCCAAAAATTGAAGATGAACCTATAGTTGTAAAAGAGAATCCAGCGACTCCTAGCCAAACACCACAAGCACAAGAACCTGAAATTTCTTTTGAAGAGTTACAAGAACAAGTAAAAGCAGAATTGAGAGCAGAGCTAGCAGAAGAAATTAAAGCCGAACTTAGAAAAGAACTCTTAGAAGAGATTAAAGCCGAACTCCAAGCAGAAATGAAAGAAGATGAGCAAGAAATCGTCGCTGAAGTCACTCAAGAAATCGAAAAAGAAGAACTAAAAACGCTTCAATCTATCGCTCCAGCAACTGCTTCTGTTGATAATGAAATTAAGGCAGAAATCAAGAAAGTAATCATTGAAGAATATAAAGAGGAATTAAAAGAGGCTTGGGAAGAACCAATAAAAGAAGAATTAAAAGACCAAGTAAAAGCGGAAGTTCTAGAGAAAGAAAAAGAAGCAATAGAGGAAAAAGTAAAAGAAATTAGAAAAAACAATGTAGGGACACCACAAATCAAACAAGAAGTCTTAAAAGAAGCAACGAAAACAGAATATATCGAATTGAATCAAAACATAGAAGTCGTTCCAATCCAAGTAGGGCAAGTTATTCCGATGAATAATATTTTCTTTGATGCAAATAAAAGCACATTAAAAGATGAATCTTTTTCTGAATTAGAACGCGTTTTGGAGTTTTTAAAGAAAAACGACAATCTAGTAGTAGAAGTAGGGGGACATACCAATGCCTTGTGTAGTAGTTCTTTTGCAAATACTTTATCAAGTAATAGAGCCAAAGAAGTAAGAGCATATTTTGTAAAAAATGGTATTGCTGAAAATCGCGTTGAATATAGAGGCTATGGAAAAACCAAACAAATTGCAGAAAATAAAACACTAGAAGGAAGGCGTAAAAACCAAAGAGTTGAACTCACAATATTAGAAATTAAGTAAGCATAAAAAAACTAAACATTTATGGAAATAGAAAAATCATATTGTTATTATGTAGAAAAATTAGATGATGAT
This sequence comes from Saprospiraceae bacterium, assembly GCA_020630455.1. Classification (GTDB taxonomy): domain Bacteria; phylum Bacteroidota; class Bacteroidia; order Chitinophagales; family Saprospiraceae; genus JAHDCE01. The sequence continues at coordinate 2,015 of JAHDBK010000317.1, read as the reverse complement.
AATGTTCATCGATACTATCACGATAATGAATATGGTTTTCCAATTGATAACGATGATGCTTTATTTGGCCGATTAATTTTAGAAATCAATCAAGCAGGTCTCTCTTGGAATACCATTTTAAATAAAAAAGAAAATTTTTATAATGCCTATTCTTATTTTAATATCAAAAAAATAGCTAATTATACAGAAAAGGATAGAGAACGTTTATTAAATAATGCTGGAATTATTAGAAATAAACTAAAGGTAAATGCCGCCATTCACAATGCCCAAATGATACTAAATTTACAAAAAGAACATGGCTCGTTTAAAAATTGGTTGGATTACCATCATCCTAAATCAAAAGATGAATGGGTTAAATTATTCAAAAAAACATTTAAATTTACTGGAGGAGAAATCACTAATGAGTTTTTGATGAGTACGGGTTATTTGAAGGGAGCACATCATGAAAATTGCCCTATTTATAAAGAAATTTTAAAATATAATCCTAAATGGCATACTGATAAATAATAAAGAAAATTCTTTATTATTTAATTTAATAATTTTAATCAAAATAACACATGCGTCCTTTTTTGACAGCCGAATGGAAAAACCTCATTTTACTTACTTATAGTGTCGATAAGAGTCTATTAGAACCATATTTGCCCAAAGGACTAGAACTAGATGAATATAAAGGTAAAAGCTACTTGAGTTTTGTTGCCTTTGATTTTTTGAATACTCGCGTTAAGGGAATACCTATTCCTTTTCACATCAATTTCCCTGAAGTTAACCTCCGATTTTATGTAAAACAAAAGTTAAATGATGGAAGCTATAGGCGTGGAGTCGTTTTTATAAAAGAACTTGTTCCTAAAAAAATGATAGCATTAGTTGCCAATAAGGTATATAATGAGCCTTACGAATCTTGCCCAATGAAATCAAAAGTAGAAATTAAAGGCAGTGATAGGATTATACAACATCAAATTAAATACAAAGGAGTTCGTCACGAATGGACATTTACCGTAGCGAATGAACCTTATATGCCTGATGAAAACAGTACAGAACACTTCTTCAAGGAGCACGAATGGGGCTTTGGTTTAAATCATCAAGGACAGCTCCAAATTTATGAAGTACAGCATCCCCATTGGAAAATATTTCCATTAGCAGAACGCTTTGAATTAAAAATTGACTACGGTCAAATTTACGGAGAGCAATGGTCTTTTCTCAATATACAAATACCTTATAATATTATGGTTGCTGAAGGGTCTGCTATTAAGGTTTTTCCTAGTAATCAAGTTGACTAATCAAATAAAGATAACAAATTATTGTTATTTTTATTTGTATTAATAGCTGTAGCTTTCAATTCTATATTTCTAATTTTAAAGTCTTCAAGAGAGGCATTGGATAACCATTTTTCTTCTTCATTTTTGTTCAAAACAAGAGGCATCCTTTGTTTAGAATTGTGAATTTCAGCCATTAAATCATTAGCTTTAGTGGTGACAATGCTGTAAGACTGAATTACTTGATGATTTTTTGAATTACGCCATTGGGACCATATTCCCCCAAAAGTAAATAATTCATCATTAGGAAAACTGATTAAGTATTTTTGTTTTCTTTTTCCACTTTTATCTAGCCATTGCCATTCAAAAAAACCATTTACAATTATCAAGCATCTTTGATTTACATAATTTTTAAAAGACGGTTTTTCATTTAAAGTTTCAATTTTAGCATTTAGAGTATATTTTTTAATACTATCGTCTTTAGCCCAAGTAGGAATCAATCCCCATTGAAAGTGTTGAATAATATTTTTATTTTCATGAATAATAACAGGTGTTTTAGGGTGTTGAAACCCTTTATAATGTTCTGGTGATTGAAAGTTTTCTATATCAGTTATTTTTGCTTTAAACCTATTCTCTAATTTTTGAGCATCTTGACTTTGCTTGCTATGAAAACACATTTTTTTGTATTTTAATTAATAGATGTTATTATGACTTTTTTTATGGAAGATAAATTTTTAATAATAATAAAAAGAATTCTTTATT
>JAHDBK010000316.1 GCA_020630455.1 Saprospiraceae bacterium | reverse complement strand
TTATTAATATTAAAAAAATTAGTATGAAAAAAAATAAAATATATTAACTCAACAAAATATTATTCTGTATCAACCTTTAAAATTTGAGTTTTCTTGACCACAAAATGCTACTGATTAAAAACAAAATCATACATAAACTAAAGCTATAAGTAAACAATGGAGATATATTAAAATATGCTGCCCAATCAATTCGTGGTATTTCTAAGGGTAAGCGTTGTACATCATCGGCTGTAGTAAAAAGACTGTACATTAAAAAAGAAGAAAAAATCAATGCCAAAACAATCCAAACGCCTTTGCTGATTGGCGCTTTATAAGAAATAGATGCAGTTTTTTTCACAAGTGCTTCACTCTGAATCATCTTCATTGTCTTATCTGCAAAATCAAACGAAGGCTGTTCTAAACCTTCTTCTTTGATTCTTTTTCTTAACAAGTCTTCTATTTTATCCTCTTGATTCATAGATATTTTCTTTTTCTAATAAATAATATAATTTCTTCCTCGCCCTAAACAATTTAGTTTTAATATTCGTTTCAGTCAATTGTGTAATAGAGGCGATTTCTTTTATACTCAATTCTTCGTAATAAAAAAGAGTAACCAAATATGCTTCTTCTTCTCCTAATTGCCCTATACATTCTTTTATATGAATATTTCGCTCATTCAAAGATAATACTTTTTCTACATTTTCGCTAGTGCTCATATCGTGATGATGTAAATCCAAATCATCTGTATCTAAATTTCTTTGGTTTTTTTTGATTTTATTCAAGCCCAATCGGTAGGTAATACTATATAGCCATGAAGAAAACTTGGCTTCTTGCTTGAATTGATATAATTTTCGAAATGCTTGAACAAATACATCTTGAGCCAATTCTTCTGCTTCTTCTCTTTGCTTCATCAATCTCAAAGACAAAGTAAACACCATCGCTTGATACCTTTTAATCAATTGACTAAAGGCATCTGTATTTCCTTTTAATACTTGATTTATAATATCATTATCCGACATCAAACGTATTTTCTCTTTGTTTCGTGTTTATATGGACAATGAATTGAGGGTAAGGGTTACAGAATTAGGCGGATGATCTGTTTTTTTTGCTTTTAATTATAACAATACTCCGTGAAAAAATAAAAAAAAAGGTAAAAGTATTATTTTAGAGTTTGGAAAAACAAAACAAACTTTTACCTATGAGTATAAAAGAACTCGCTGCAAAGATATTAAGTAAAATGCCAAAAATAGACAAAAGACGAGAGAAATTTATGATAGATATCTTTTGGATAATATTATACCAATTTAATTTTATAATGTCGTATTGGATTTATTAAATAATTGGAGGGAGTTCTAGGCAAAAAACACAGCCATAGCCTAGCTACGGCGAGTATTTTTAACGACGAAATCCCTTCAATTATAATAATTATATGCGACAATTATAATTTAAATTGGTATTATCAATACGAGGGAGGATAAACTTTGAACAAATGGGGAGATACAGTAAATATAATGAAAGCACTTTTCGAAATAATTTTGATAAGCCTTTTGATTTTTTATCATTCAATCAAAAATTGATTAGAGAAGTATGTGAAAAAGAAATAGTACTTGCATTTGACCCTAGTTTTATTACAAAAAGTGGAAAAGAAACACCTGGTTTAGGTTATTTTTGGTCTGGCTGTGTTGGTAGAAATAAAAAAGGACTTGAAATTGGAAGTTTTGGAGCAATAGATATATTGAATAATACTTGTATGCATCTTTGTGCATATCAGACTATGAAAGATGAAAAACATAGTTCTTTATTGTCTTATTATAGTGAGTTAGTCATTCTTAAATCAAAACAATTACAGAAAACTTCGAAGCAATTAGTTGTGGATGCTTATTTTTCAAAAAAGCCCTTTATTGATGCTAGTACATCTGTGGGTTTTGAAGTAATTAGTCGTTTAAGAAGCGATGCTGTTTTAAAATATCCTTACCTAGGATTAGCTAAACAAGGTAGAGGTAGACCTAGAATATTTTCAGCTAGAGTTGACATTAAGCATCCAGATGAACAGTTTTTTAAACCTATTGTCAAAGAACCCGAATTTATAGCTTATGAAGCAGTAGTTTATTCAATGGCTCTAAAAAGGTGGATTAAAGTAGTCTTAGTTCATTATTTAACAACAGATGGGAAACCTAAGTCTAAAAAAAAATATTTTTCTACCCATTTAGAAACAGAAGGAACAGACATTTTAATTTATTATAAAGCACGCTTCCAAATTGAATTTTTATATAGAGATGCTAAGCAATTTACTGGTTTGGAACAATGTCAAAGTCGTAAAGAACAAAGCTTATACTTCCATTTCAATGCTAGCCTAACTACTGTTTCTTTAGCTAAAGCTGTACATCATTTAAATCAACATTTTGAAAAAAGAAAATCTTTTTCAATGACTAATATTAAAACACAATACAACAACCAACTTTTACTCAATAGATTTATTTCAGCGTTTGGAATAAATACCGAACCAACAAAAAATAAATCTATTTATTTAAAACTCTGTGAGTTTGGTAAAATTGCTGCTTAATTTTTCACGGAGTATTGTTAATAATAATTGTAACCAAATTGATTTTTAATCATTATATTACTAAATTTGAAAAATTCTAATTAATTCCCCATTCTCCCTACATTTATCTATCCCTACAAATAAACTTTTATTTAAAAGTTTAACTGATATAACATTATGAAAAACTTCATCGGAATTATTATTGGATTATTAATCAGCACTAGTTCTTTATTGGCTCAACAGCCCAATACCACACAGCTCAAAGATTTAGTTTCTTGGACTCCAATTGTTGAAATGGACAATAGGGTTTATCCATCATACGTATGGGCAACGAGTAATTGGAATTATCTCAAATCTACAGAATACAATCCCTACTATTTTGGAGATAGCGAAGGACAATTAGGCATTACTTATAAGAACCTAACAAGTACTGCTAGTTCTGTAAAATTAGTGGTTGAAGCACCTGAAATGATGAGAAAAACAGAATACTCTTGCTATGTTTCTCAAAATGAACAGGTGGTAGAGATATTCCCAGAAATAGATTACGATTATTTTGCTTTGCTTAAAAATCGTCAACCTCGTCCTGTACTCTTAAAATTTTCTCTTTACGTCAATGGAGAATTATATGGTCAAAAAACACAGCACATTACCTTAATGTCTATCTATGATTGTCCTTATGGATTTGTACATCGTTCTGGAGTATTTTTAGACCAAAATTTCATGTTTGCAGCTTATGTGAATGAAAACCATCCTAAAATCAACGATGTACTGCTTCCTGAAGCTATGAAAACGGGTATAATTGACCAAATCACTGGTTATTTGACTTATTCACAAGGAACAGAACAAGGTGTAAAAGATGTATTTTTACAAGTCTTTTCTCTTTGGGAAGCACTGCGAGAAAGAAACATTAAATACAGCAGTATTACAGGAGATAATAGCACCAATCAAGTAGCTGACCAACATGTTCGCTCAATTGACCAGACCTTAGTATCATCTCAAGCCAATTGTATTGATGGAACGGTCCTAATGGCTTCTGTGCTATACAAAATGGGTATTGAACCAATTATTGTACTCGTCCCAGGTCATGCTTATTTAGGTTTTTATACTGGACCTGAAGGCCATGAAGATAGGATTATGTTTTTCTTAGAAACAACTCTTATTTCTTCAGATATTAATGTAGATATGTTATCTGATGAAATGTTGAATTTTGGTAATGGAATAGCGACTGACGAAATTTTGACTAATCACCAAGATTCTTTTGTTGCTTTCTTATATGCTTTACAACATTCTACAAATGATTACAAAAAAAATCAAGCTAAATTCAATGGAACAGATATTAGTTATCGTTCTTTTGAGGTAGCTACTTATAGAAGGTTAGGTCTTTTGCCTATTAGTTTTTAAGGTTTTTATTATATCTTAGATATTGAAAAAATAACAGCTATTCTCGGTTTAAAATAATGAAAAGAGTATTGTGTTTTTAGTTTGTGCATTATGGATTTTAGGCGGAGAAGTGAAGGAAATGCGTTAAAAACAAAATACTGTTTGAGCTCGTAAAAGCTATTAATCAAAGAAAATTAGCTAAATAATCACTGCTTATTATATAAGTTCTTTGGATTTAGCGAGTTTTATTTTGTTTAGCAATTTTCAAACTTTGTAGCCGTAAAAAATACATATAGCACTTGATTTTTTTCTTTCTTTTTTCATCAAGGAAAAAAGGAAGTCCATTTTCAAGAGTTAAATAGATTTAATTTTTGTAAATAAATTCTAAAACGAGAATAGCTGAAAAAATAAGCCATTTATAACAAAATTTATTTATTATTCAATATGGCAACCATGTAATAAATGTTGTCAGATGAATTCATCTTACAACATTTATTAATTTTTAATTGTTTTATTATTAATAACAATAACACTCATAAATAAAATTAGTGAAACCAATCGTACGAGAAATATTCGAAAGTATTGAGTTGAATAATGAAGAATTACACAAGGTTTTAATAAATGTCCAAAAAATTGAAGTTAAAAAGAAAGAACTCCTTTTAAGAGAAGGACAAAGAATTGATAGTATATATTACATACACAATGGTTGTTTGAGGACTTATTTCATAGATTCTTCTGGAAAAGAACATACTTTACAATTTGCTATTAAAGGATGGTGGATTAGTGATTACATCTCTTTATATGGAAAAGATAGTTCTAAATCTGTTACTTATATTGAATGTATTAAATCAGCAACTTTAGTTAAAATTTCAAAAACAGAATTTGATATTCTTTGTAAAGAAATCCCTAAGATTAGCCATTTATACATCAATAAATTAGAATCCGCTTTTGCTTCATTTCAAAAAAGAATCCTTGAAAACCAAACATTATCAGCCAAAGAACGCTATATCAACTTCATCAATAATTATCCTAATATTGAACAAAATGTAAAAAACTATCATATTGCATCATTTTTAGGAATTACTACTGAAAGTTTGAGTAGAATTCGTAAGGAAATTACTGACCGTAAATAATACCATTTCTAATATTTTATTATCATACATCAATTTTTATAAAAAGAATAAACTCTACATTTGTGTTTTTATTTTTAAATATATAAAATACAAATGAGTTATATAAAAAAATTAAATGAACGC
>JAHDBK010000315.1 GCA_020630455.1 Saprospiraceae bacterium | reverse complement strand
CGTCCCGTACAAACATAATAGTAATATTCACTATCATCTGGAATCGCAATTAAAATTTTTTCTGAAGGTAATTCATAAAATTCAACACTATTAGATAGTACTCTACTTATATCTTTCTCAAATTTTTTTTCCATAAATAATTTATTCAGTTTAAGATAAATAATTAGATAAACAATAATTCTAAAAATCTTCATCTAAAGAGAATATTTGCTTATCTCTTTCAGACATTACGCCTGATTTTTGATAATCTCCTACTCTTTTTTCAAAGAAATTGGTTTTTCCTTGTAGAGAAATTAAATCCATCCAAGGAAAAGGATTTGCTGTATTAAAATATTTATCATTACCTAAAGAATTCAATAATCTATCTGCGACAAACTCAATATATTGAGTCATCATATCTGCATTCATTCCAATTAATGAAACAGGTAAAGCATCTTGTACAAACTCTTTTTCAAAAGCAACGGCTTCAACAATGATGTCTTGTACTAATTGTTTATCTAAAGGATTTTTTAACATTGAATACAGTAAACAAGCAAAATCACAATGCATTCCTTCGTCTCTACTAATTAATTCATTAGAGAAAGTCAAGCCTGGCATAAGACCACGTTTTTTAAGCCAGAATATAGAACAAAAACTTCCTGAAAAGAAGATACCTTCAACCGCAGCGAATGCAATCAATCTATGGGCAAAACTAGGAGCATTTTCAATCCACTTCATAGCCCAATTGGCTTTTTTCTTTACACAATCCAATGTTTCAATTGCATTTAATAAAGATTGTTTTTCATTAGGATCACTGATATAAGTGTCTATTAATAGAGAATAGGTTTCCGAATGAATATCTTCTATTTGGATTTGAGCAGAATAAAACGAACGAGCTTCAGGAATTTGTACTTCTTCATACATATTAATACACAAATTCTCATTTACGATACCATCACTAGCTGCAAAAAAAGCTAGGACATGTTTGATGAAATGTCTTTCATCATCATTTAGTTTATTTTTCCAATCTGCTATATCTTGTTCTAAATCTATTTCATCAGCAGTCCAAAAACAAGCTAGTGCTTTTTTTCTCATTTCCCAAATTTCAGGGTATTCAATAGGGAAAAGAACGAATCTATTGGGGTTCTCCATCAACAAAGGTTCAGTTTGTTGTAAGTTGTTTTCTTTCATATCTTATACTATATATTTTAATAATTATACAAATCAATTTTAAGCCAAAAATCGCCAAGTTTATTCAATAATATTATTGAATAAATAATTACTGTTTCTTTAATTCTTTTTATAGGAAAGTTGCTGAAGATATGATATTTACAATCATTCATTTCTCCCTCAACTATAATATGTTTTTTGAAAACGAAAAAGATAACAATATTTAGTTATTTTGTCCGTAATCGAGGACTAAATTATAAAGAAAAAGGATAAAAAAAAGCGTAAGTTTTCCACAAAATGTGGAAAACTTACGCAAATCAATGACAATCAACAAATTAACAATAAATAAAATTTACCAACAATGTTAATAAGTCGATAATTATTTTTAATAGACAATTCTTGCTTTTTCTATAACATCTCCTTTTTCTAGTTGATGTACAATGTCCATTCCTTCCTTTACCTTTCCAAATATAGTATAATTGCCATCTAAATGGGGTGTTGGAGAATGAGTGATAAACCACTGAACTCCTTCGGTATCTTTCCCTGCGGATGCCATCCCTACATATCCTTCATCATTATAAGAAATTTTTCCAATTTCTGTTCTTATAGCATAATCTTCGCTTCCATATCCGTCTCCTCTTTTACAACCAAATTGAGCTACAAAATTAGGAACTACTCGATGAATTAATTTATTATCATAATATTTATTTTTACATAAATCAATAAAATTAGCAACAGACAAAGGAGCTGATTTAGGATAGAATTCAATAACTATTTTTCCTTTATTAGTTTGAATAACGCCTCTGACTCTATCCGTTACACTTTTGACCAAGTCCCATTCTATTGGATGAGAATATTCAGCTTGATATTCCTTTGGATTCTCTATACCTTTAATCGTATTTATCACTTTTTGGACTTCTTTATACGTTTCGATTTCTTCAGGTAATGGAATATTCATTAATACTGTATCTAGAAATAAAAAGCCTCCTTGAGATTCGTAGAATGCTTTAAAATCATTTTTTTCATTATTTAAAGCCGAAGCGGCTATGGCGACAGTTCCTGCATCTTTACTTCTTATAGCTTGGGTAATTAATGTTTTTAATTCAAAAGCCTTTTTTCTTGCTCCTAGTTGAAAAACATTATTAAAATTAGGGCTTTCCAAAATTTTGATTAAACCTGCTGTTGCTGTTGATTTAAGAGCTGGGTTTGACTTCTCGAATCCAAGTGTATTGAGGTGAGTATAATTCCATTCAAATTCTGCTAGTGCTTCTAAAATCATAATTTTATCATGAAGATTTTCTGATTCATTATAAAAAGCTAACAAATCGGCTGTCATAGATGCTTTGGATTGAGAGAAAAAGTATGGTAAATTTTTAAGAGCCGCCGCATAAAGTCTATATTTAACTCTAGGAAATTGAGATTCTTTTGCAAAAATTCTATATGCTTTAGCATCTTCTTCTGTACCATTAATATATAAGTAATCTGCAGCTGTCAATGCCACATGTACATTTTCACTTTTTAATTGTTGAATAATAGTTGGAGCAACAAAAGGATATTCAAAAAAAGACAATGCTCTGATTATATTACATTTAACCCTATAATCACTATCCGTTTTTAACATACTTAAAAGTGTATCCCTTGCAAAAGACAATTTAGATTTGGCAATACCCGTTACAGTTGCCATTCTAATATTAGGATTTGTTTCATTTTTAATATGGGTACATATTTTTTGAATAGAACTATCAATGACGATTCCTTTGGTACGATGCAAATGATGAGCTGCCATTAATCTAATCTCGCTTGGATATTGTTGATTCATGATATAATCCATCATTAATTTTGTAGAAATTGTAGAGTGAACACCTCTTAATCCAAATTGATAAATAGACCTAGATTGACCCTTTATTAGTATTGAGTCTTGTAATTCGTATTTTTCTACACTTGCTATTAATTTTAGGTGCTGTAAATTACCACATTTACCTACTGCTTCTAAAATTTGGGCATTTGATTTTTCATGAACCCTCATGGTGTCCATATTGTCAAAGGCTTGAATAAGTACATCGGTATGGAGGCTATCCTTAGTCTGTCCTAGGGCAAAAGCTGCCATCGCTCTGACTTCATCCACGGGGTCTTTTAATAAAGGATAAAGAGCATCTGCTTTTTGTTTTTCTTTGAAAGAAGCAAATGTTTTAGCTACTAAAAATCTAAAAGCTGGATTTTTATCTTTGATAAAAGGAATAAGGCTATCGATATTTCTTTTATCTTGAAAATCAATAATTTTTTGAATTTCTTTATTAGAATAATCAATTTTGATTTCGGTGATTTCATCTGGTTCGTATGGCATACATGCCGCAATTAAAATAATAATTAATATAAAAAAAGGAACTAAACGCATTGCTAAAATTTAATCAAGAATAAAATAATTACAAATTTACGATTAATTGTATATAAAAAAAGTGCTACTTCAAAAAGAAGTAGCACTTTTAAAATAGATGTTATACTAATCCAAAGTTGGAATGTCTTTTATAAATCATTACCTTCTGAATCAATTGCCCAACCTTGCATCCAATTTTCATTTTGATCAACTGCACCGATATAATTAGTAGGTGTAAACCAAGTTCCTAGTTCAGAAGCATCTGTTCCTCCATTAAGCGTTCCAATAACTCTTAGTAAAGTCATATCTACATTTATGTTATTATTTGTATTTTCCCAAATATCACCAGCTTTTCCCCAGGCAGTAGCACTTTCATTTAAACCAAAAATATTAGAATAAGAAACATTTAAATCTCCAGAATTTACATTTGATTCTGTAATCATATCATCATCAGCTCTAATACCATAAGTCATGAAGCCAGTTACAATTGCATTATGAATTTGTCCTTTAGTACCATGTCTTAATCTCATTCCCATAGTCGCTCCTTCATTTCCATTTGAACCTACTAAGGTAATGTTAGATAAAGTTGGGTTTGAATAAGGTTCAGCTTCAAAATTATCTTCTAAATTATCAGCTTCAATTCCTCTATCTCCTCTTCCATCTAATTGTTCTACTACCCAAAATTGACCATTGCCTCTCCAACCATGAGTCCAATCGAAAGAATCATCTTTCGAACCAGTAGAAATCGCATATTTAACTGAAACTGTACCTCCAAAAAACTCAATTCCATCATCTTCGCCCATATAGGATTGAATGTGATGAATAGTTGTTTCAGAACCTACACCATTGAATGAAAATCCATTTAATTCGTTATCTACACCAATTACTCTACCCGCATATTTTAAGACAACATAAGTAATTACACCTGAATTATCGCTATCATTATTTCCTCCATAAGTACCTGAACCGCCTTCTCCTTCAGCTGTCATTCCAACATTAATCGTTGCTTTTCCATTTACTACTAATCCACCCCAATCACCACCTTCTGGTCTAGTACATGAACCTAATTCATTTGTTGATGTTAAAAGAATTCTATTATTAACAGAACCTTCGGCCATGATTTTCGCTCCTTGCTGAATGGCTAAGTAAGAAGTTTGTGCTGAAGTTGCATCAAAATAAATTGTTGTTCCTTGATTTATCGTTAGTGTTACTCCATCTTGGACATTTACGGAGCCAGACAATACCCAATGATAATTATCATTTAATTCACCTAAAGTAATATTTTTGTCGATAGTTCCACTTAAACGTGCAATATTTTCACCACATTTTTCAGTTAATCTAATTTTAAAGCCATCAGTTTCTTGGTGTTGGATTCCTGTAATATCAGCTACTTTTGCATAATCAATAAAAAATTCTTTAGTATCATCATCTTTACAAGAAAAGAATATAATTGAAGTACTCAACATCAATATTACTAAAAAATGAATTTGTTTTGCCATGATTAAATTTAATTTTAATATTTTTTATAATTAATACAAATATATTATAGAAATAGAATGAAATTCTGTTTTTTAAAATTAAAAAAATATTAATTATTTAAAATTGAAATTAACATTATAAAAAATTGATAATCAATTT
>JAHDBK010000314.1:3575-5167 GCA_020630455.1 Saprospiraceae bacterium | reverse complement strand
GTCGGAGGAACAAAAGCAAGAATTATTTACCGCAGCAGATAGTTGCTATGTTCATCGTATGTTGAATGGACAATGGGAAATTGGGGGGATAGAGGACATGACTTAGGTGAAATATAATTTGAGTTTAGAATTTTCAATACTTTTATATTTGTAATAAAAAATGCTGACTAAAACAACTTAGTCAGCATTTTTTATTAAGAGTATGTTTAAAATTTAAACATGCAATAAGATTAAAATCAAATTAAAGATTAAGCATTTTCTTCGCTATCTTTTATAACTTTCATATATTTTGCAAGTTCTTCTTTGACCTTAGGTGCTAGGAAGAATAGACCAATCATATTGGGAACCATCATGGCAAAAATCATGGCATCAGAGAAATTAATTACAGATTGTAAACTAGCTGCTGCACCAACGATTACAAATAAACAGAATAAGCCTTTATAAACATACTCTAAATTTTTAGATCTTCCGAATAAATAAGACCATGCTTGATATCCATAGTAAGACCAAGAAATCATGGTAGAGAATGCGAATAATACCACTGCCATTGTCAATATGTAAGGGAACCAAGGAATAACAGAGCCAAAGGCATCCTTAGTTAATAAGATTGCTTGGGCATCACTTGAAGGAGGATTAGCAGGGTCAACAAATCCAGTAATAATTAATACTAAAGCAGTCATTGTACATACTAAAACAGTATCAATGAATGGCTCTAATAAAGCCACCATTCCTTCAGATGCAGGATGCTTGGTCTTTACAGCTGAGTGAGCAATTGAAGCAGAACCAATTCCCGCTTCATTTGAGAATGCAGCTCTCTTAAATCCTTGTACTAATACCCCAACAAAACCACCTGCAATACCTGCTCCAGTAAATGCACCATTGAAAATTTGTGCAAATGCATCAGGGATTAAATTAAACTTAGCGATTAAAATGAATAAAGAAGCTAATACATAAACTACTACCATAAATGGTACTATTTTATCGGTAACAGAAGCAATTTTCTTAATACCTCCAATAATTACAATACCAACACATACAGCCATAATTAAACCAAAAATCCATCCTCTATCGTGGAAGAATGAGGCTTCTCCTCCTGTCATTACTTCAACTAATTGGAAGGCTTGATTGGCTTGGAACATATTTCCTCCACCAAAAGAACCACCAATACACATAATTGCAAATAAAACGGCTAAAACTCTTCCTAATGTTCCTTTCTTTAATTCTGCAAGTCCCTTTGATAAATAGTACATTGGTCCACCATATACAGTACCATTAGCATCTACATCTCTATATTTTACCCCTAAGGTACATTCGACAAATTTAGAAGACATTCCTAGTAATCCTGCTAGAATCATCCAAAAAGTAGCACCTGCACCACCAATAGAAACAGCAATAGCCACACCAGCAATATTTCCTAAACCAACTGTTGCAGATAAAGCTGCGGTAAGGGCTTGGAAGTGGGAAACTTCTCCTTCATGACCCTCTACAGCAATTGTTTCGATAGCATCGCCACCTGGAGTAGCATCACCAGCAGCAGGCATCACATCTCTTTTGTCTAATTCGTCATATTTTCCTCTAACAATATTAATAGA
>JAHDBK010000314.1:0-3475 GCA_020630455.1 Saprospiraceae bacterium | reverse complement strand
TTCTTCATTCTAATTTTCATATTAAAGTGTTTGATTGATAAAATTTTCATTAAATGATTTGCAATATATAAAAAGACTGCGAATTTCAATAATATATCTAGCTTGATATTATAAAATGTTATTGTCTTTATATTAATAAAGGTAAATTTAGTGTTTTATTTTAATTAATTAATATTATTTTACTTTTTTCAAACGAAATGATTTATAAAGAGTTTTTTTTATTAAATTTTTGTATTTTTATAAAAATTATAATCTAAATGCAAGCAGAATTACAGTCATATTTTCAATATCTGAAATTTGAAAAAAGATATTCAGAACATACGCTTTTGGCATATCAGAATGATTTGTCACACTGCCAAGCCTATCTAAAAACCCAATATGATATAGAAATAATTGAAGCCATTGAATTTGTACATTTGAGGTCTTGGTTGGTTCAATTGTTAGAAGAGGGAATTTCTCAACGTTCAATTCATCGTAAAATGGCAGCTATTAAGTCATTTTTTAAATATTTAAAAAGAGAAAATAAAGTATTAAAGAATCCCACTAGCCAATTAATTGCCCCAAAAATCCCTAAGCGTTTGCCTTCTTATATTGAAGAAAAACAAATGGATTACTTATTTGATAAAATAGAATTTTCAGACGATTATAGAGGTTGGAGAGATCAGACCATTTTAGAACTTTTATATGCTACAGGAATGCGTAGAGCAGAGCTCATTAATATCAAAATAAATGATATTGATGAATTTCAACAAAGCCTCAAAGTACTAGGGAAAAGAAATAAGGAACGCATCATTCCATTATCTCCTAAAATGATTGATTTATTAAAAAAATATATTGAAATAAGAAATAATGAATTTCCAAAAAATAAAGAAATCTCTTTATTTTTAACTATAAAAGGCAAGCCATTATACCCTAAGGCAGTATATAATATTGTCCATCATTATTTATCATTGGTTAGTACTAATGAGAAGAAAAGTCCACATGTACTGCGTCATACCTTTGCTACTCATCTTACTAATAAAGGTGCAGACCTAAATGCAGTGAAAGAATTATTAGGTCATGCCAATTTAGCTGCCACACAAATCTATGTTCACAACTCTATTGAACGATTAAAAGAGGTCTATCAAAAAGCACATCCTAAGGAAAATAAGTAACGCAAGCTTTTGTTAAGAAATAATTAACGATGAATTTATTTTATTTGGCATAGTTTTAGTCTTTGCTTAAATATTATTTAATATTAATATTTAAGTCTGATGACATCTAGTTTGAAGTTATTATTTTTTTCAATTCTTTGTCTATCTAATTTTTCATTATTTGCTACTAATCCACAAGAAATTAGCAAAGAAGATAGAGAAAAAGCAGAACAATATTTAAAAAATTACAAAGAGGACATTATTTTTAGTGTAAATAATGGTCAATTTGAAGAAGAGGTTTTCTTCCATACTCGCACTCCTCAAGTCGATATAAGATTTTTGAATAATCGAATTAATTTTGGTGTATTTGGAAATGAAGTGTGCGATGAATTTGTAAATGGTCATGCATGGGAAATGGTTTTAGATAATGCTAACCAAGTAATTCCTAATGCTAAAAAAGAGAAAAAATCCGTTCACAATTATTATATGGGTAAAAATCAAATTTCTAATATTAAGAATTATGCAGAAATTTGGTACGAATCTATTTACGATAAAATAGATTTGAGATTCTATAGTAAAGGAAACGGTACCGTAGAATATGATTTTATTGTTTATCCAAATGGAAATACTCAAGACATTCAATTTCATTTTGATGGATTAGAAAATTATTATTTAGATAATGATGGAAATATTATTCTGGAAACTTCTATTGGTAAATTACAAAAAAGTAAACCTTATACTTACCAAGTGATTAATGGAAATGAAATTGAAGTAAAGTCTCAATATATAATTAATGAAAGAGGTGAAATCACCTTAGATATTATTGATTGTTATGATGAAAATCAAGTCTTATATATAGACCCTACTATAGTAGAATGGAGTACATATGTAGGGCCTTCTGTAACCTTTTATTCTGAAATGATTTTTGAAGATGGTGATTTTTATTGGCAAGCTTGGGCAAGGGCTGATTTGCCTTTAACCCCAGGTAGCTATCCATATTATTCAGGGAGTTCTGATTATGCTATTTTAAAATTTGATAATACTGGACAATTACAGTTCAGTACTATTATTGGTGGTCTTGGAGATGAAGGATATTCTAGTTATAGAAATTCAAAGCAAATAGAATATGAAAATGGGAAAATCTATATTGTTTATACATATGATAGGGGAAATGCAACTTATCACGATTATCCCCTAACTCCAGATGCCTTGGAAACGGAAGGACCTGTTTGTTATTCCATTTTAAATGCAGCAGATGGCTCATTAGATTATAGTACTTATATCGGAGGGATTGGTTATGAAGAACAATATTTGAGTTATTTTGGAGTAGAAAATGGAGAAGTGGTAATTGCTTTTCTATCCGCTTATGATGGCTATACTACTCATAATGCTTATCAACCCAATCATAGTGATGGACCAGTAAATTTAGATATTTACATTGCAAGATTTGATGTAAATAATGATTTACTTTTTGCTACTTATTTAGGAGGTACTGATGACGAACAACTACCTTATAATAGTGCACAAGGCTTTACAGATTCAGAAGCCGTTGTTTTAGATGATTTAGGTAATACATATATAGCTTTAAGAACTCTATCTACAGACTTTCCTACAAGTGCTAATGCAATCCAACCTTATTATGGAGGAGGAGGATACGATTTGGCATTAGTGAAAATTGAAAATGATGGAAATGTAGTATATAGTACTTATTTAGATGGTAGTGGTGTTTTAGAAATTCCAGAAAAACCAGTAGTTGAAAATGGTAATTTATATGTATATTATAGTACTTCATCAACAGATTTAAATACGTATAATGCTTTTCAACAAGAATATGGCGGAGATAATTGGGATTTAGCTTTAGCTAAAATAAATAGTGATGGAACACTTGGCTTTCATACCTATATTGGAGGTTCTGGTTCTGACAGAACCAACTCAATGAGGACTATGCAAGAAATGGTATTATATGATGGACATATTTACCTTCAAGGAGTAACTGAATCTCCAGATTTTCCTGTCACTAATGATGCATATCAATCTACTTTGGGTGGAATGGTTGACCAATTTATAATGAAGATTGATTTAGATGGAAATTTGGTATATAGTACATATTTAGGAGGAGATAGAGATGAAGAATATGTATATGCTTGGGTTGGTGGAGATGGTAATTATAAAGGAATGTTCCAAGTAAAAGATGATAAAATTTACTTGGTGGGCGATACCTATTCTTATGACTTTCCTACCACTTCTAATGCGATACTTACAGATGATGAATTTGATTATATGCAAACACATCCGTATCTAGCTATTTTTAATACTGATGGAACTCCAAGGGTTGTAACCCT
>JAHDBK010000313.1 GCA_020630455.1 Saprospiraceae bacterium | reverse complement strand
AATAATTAATAATATATAATAAAATTTTACTCAGTTAAAATTTTCTTTTTAATTGAATTTTTATAAAAAATCTCATAAATCCAGCAAATAATCACTATGGAAAACTCTAAGAAAACTACCCATAAATTTTCATGATAAGGATGATATGAATAATTGATATAGGTGAAGCAGATTAAAAAAGACCAAAGGAGCCCAAAACGGTAATGACTAAAGACTGAAAATAATATTAAGGGAGTAATATACCAAGGATGGAGGGTAGTTGTCATCATTTGATAAATTGCCCAAATCATCAACATCGAACTCATGAAAAATTCAATAGAAAATTCTTTTGATTTGTATTTTCTAAAGAAGCTAATGGATAAAATGCTTAAAAATGTAATAATACTGAGGGCGGGCCCTATAAATGCAATTTCATTATAGCCTCTATATTGAAATCCAAGGTATCTGAATATATAATAAATCCCTCCATTGTATTCAAAATGTTGATAGTATAGTCTTAGACTTTCTTTAAAGTTTAGGAAGTGTTGCCATTCGCCGAAAGGCAAAATTAATACAAATATTAATACAATTCCTATTATTAAAAAATAAAAAAAACTCTTTATTATTCCTAGGTATCTTAATATAAATGGTAAGAAAATAAGAGGGATTAATTTAGTTGCTATTGCCATTGAAAATAGAATAGGCGAGCGGTACATTTTCCAATTATTATATTGAAAGGGCGTTTTCCAAATATCCATATAATAAATAGCTGCTATAAGAAAGAAAATCATCAAACCTTCAAAGTGTAAATTGCCTGATATTTCAACTAAAACTAAAGGATTTAGAGCATATATGAATACATTTTTTGTAGAGATTTGGTACTTTTTTAGTATCTTAATAATAAAAAATAAAGTTCCTATTTCTGCCGCTACCATAAATAGTTTCATAATAACAGTTGGTGTAAGAAAGGAGCTTGAAAACAGAGAAGCCGCTATTATGAAAATACTTTGTAAAATAGGAGGATAAACAGAAAAATAAACCTTGGAATTGAGCTGTTCATACAAGAGCTGATAATGGTTGTCTTCTGTGATTTTAATCCAATCTTGAGGTTGATATTGGTAAGGATGTACTCCATCTAAACTTTGTAAGCCATCCCAAATGAATCTAAAATAATCATCGGAATGAGGAGGTAGCATAAAGATTAGAAGACATCGCAATAATATGGAAAAAATCAGGAGGGTTTTAATATTATTATTAATGTTTTTTTTATAAAAAACTAAATAAAAATATACTCCAAACATCAATACATAACCACTAATTATAGTGTTGAAGTCAGACTGATTGCTCAAAAAAGTTGTTAGAAATAAACCTATCGTAAAAATGATTAATGATAAAGAAATTTCTTTATTTATTAGCATTTTTTTCTTTGAAATTTATTCTTTTTTAATATAAATACCTACAAAAAGAGTAGATACTAATTGATGATTTTTATCATAAGTTTCCCAAACTTGAATTACAGAACCATTTTCTTGTGGTGTCCAAGTAATTTGATTGTAATATAAATTACCTTCATTATTTTCTTGTAAATCACCTTTCATGACCATTGCATTGTTTATTAATTCTCCTTTAAGTTTCAAAATAGAACCATTCATGTCAATCCACAATTGATTCCAAGTAGAATCGCTAGAGTCATAATAATTAAAACTACTGCCAGTGAAACCAGTTCCGCCAGTCCAAGTTTCTGTAATGATACAATTTTTTTCTATTTTTTGAATGATATTTTCTCCAATTTGTGTTCCAGTAGTATCGGTTACATTCCATTCACCTATCCAAAAATCGAATTGGCTATGAAGATTATCACAACATGGACAGGTGTTTGCAACAGCTATACTATCTGTATTTTGAGCAAAAATAGGATTGGATAAGATGGAAAGGAAGAGTAGAAGACCGATTAAATTTTTCATTGAGTATTTTTATAAAAAAGACAAAGTACTTAGGAATTTGTTGCATTATTCTCTTTTTATGGTAAAAGCTATTGATTGAACTCTTTTGCTGGGATATTTATCATCAAAATTTTCTTCTAAAACCATTTCTTGAGCAAGTGGGTTTTCAAAAACTTCTTGCATATTTCTAATTCTACCATAAGGGACTTGATGCACTAGAAATAATTTTTCTATTTCATTAATATTATGATTAATAATTATTTTGGATAAAGCATTAATGAGTTGAGTTCTGTTTTTTACTCGATTGACGGAAGAATTGAATAAAATATTTTGATGTAAATCAATATTTAAAACAGTACATAAATTCTCAAATTGAGCATCTGTTCCAATGGCCAATACAATGGCTTTATTATCACGAGTATAAAACATATCGCCATAAGGAGCAATATTGGGGTGTTGAGTACCCATTTTTTGAGGAATATGCCCTGCCATGAGATAATTTGAAGCTTGATTGACCAAAGATGCGATGGCGGATTGATAAAGAGAAGTCTTTATTAATGCTCCTTTTCCATCTTTTTCTCTTTTCCATAAAGCAGTTAGAATTCCTTCTTTTAATTGGTGAGCTGCTAGGACATCAATTAAGGCAACAGGCATTTTGACGGGAGGACGATTGGCTTCTCCACACATATATAAAAATCCTGCTTCTGCTTGAAGGACTACATCAAAAGCAGGTCTTTGACTGTGTTCTCCAAATCCAGTAAGTTGGGCATAGATGAGTTTGGGATTGAGCAGTTTTAAAGTTTCATAATCTAATTTTAATCTTTTAGCTTGCTCCTTTCTATAATTTGAAATGACAATATCGGCATCTTTTATATGAGATAATGCGATATGGAAATCATCATCTTTTTTTAAATTTAATAATAATATTTTTTTATTATAATTAATACTTGAATAATAAGCCGAATAAGGAGAATCTTTATTCTCATTAGGTAATTTCCAATGTCGAGTGAGGTCACCCCCTGTTAATTTGTTTTCTATTTTGATAACTGTAGCTCCTTGTTCGGCAAAAAACATTCCAACAGAAGGGCCCGCTAAAACGGAAGCTAATTCTACAACTTTAAGTCCTTCAAACATGATTTAATTATTCAATAATTGTATGTAGTTAGGAGGTATGGTTATACCTAATTCACTAGCTTTATTGGCATCATTAATAGCACTATTTTTATCTCCTAATCTGTAAAAAACTTCAGAACGATTTAAATAAATTTCACCGTTATCATAAGCATTAAGAACTAAATTGAAATCTTCAAGTGCTTTTTGATATTCTCCAATGGATAAGAATAATTTTCCTCTATTTTCAAATGATTTTAAATTATTAGGATTGATTTGAATACCTTTATTATAGTCTTGTAAAGCCAAATCATATTGATTTTTTACAGCGTAGGCAACGCCTCTATTATTGAGGTATTCTATATTGTTAGGTTCAATTGTTAAAGCTTGATTAAAGAATGTAAAAGCATTATCGACTTGTCCTTTGTCAAAATACAATTTACCCACACTATTATTTAAAGTGGCATCTTCAGGTAATAATTGTAAGCCTGCATTAAAAATTTCAAGGGCTTTGTCGTTCATTTGATTGTCTCTATAGTAGTTGCCTAAATTTCTATAAACAGTACCATTTCTTTCATATAGTTGAAGTGTATGATTCCAGAGTGTTTCTCCATTTTTCCATATTCCAGATTGCTTCCAAGTCAAGAATGCCATTAATAATAAATAGAGACCAATACCACCATAAATTAAGTTTTGCTGCTTGGATTTTTGGCTGAATTGTTGAAGTAAGTAGGAAACCCCAAAAAATAATCCAAAGTAAGCTATATATGTAAATCTATCAGCTTTATACCCTTGTCCTGCTGCTAATATTTGTAATACAAATATGACATTAAATATAAAAAAGACGATGCTAAATAAAGAGATTTTGTTATTATTTTTATATAAATGATATATTAAATATACTAATCCAATACTTGGAATAAGAGATAAATAATGCAATGCTTCTAGCGAAGTAGGGTAGGGATAAAGCGGAGACATTTCATAAGGAAATATAAATTTAATAATATACACCCAAAATGTATAAGAACCAATGACGATACGTTCCATTAATCCGAAATGATTTTCATCCACTATAGTACCTGTATCTTTTAAGAGAAAAACTCCAAGCAAACCTATTGCCAAGGATAAGGCAAATAATGGAATTTTTTCTATAATTAAATTTTTATCTAATTTTCTATTGAAATAATAATCAAAAGCTAATAAACTTAAAGGAAGGGCTACTGCTTGAATTTTTGAAAATAAGGCTAATACAAAGAGTCCCATGCTGATATAAAAATATTTCTTAATGGCTTTTTTTGTATTTTGCTTTGAAAGAATATATTGAATATAATAGTAAATAGAAGAGAAGTAAAAAGCCCCTAGCAAGACATCCTTACGTTCTGTAGCCCAAGCAACAGATTCCACCCTCATAGGATGAATGCCAAATAATAGTGCTCCTAATGCAGCAAATAATGGATTGAGTTTCATCAATAATAGTATTCTATATACAAAAAATACAGTAATAAGATGAAGGAGTATATTGATGACATGTGTTGTTTTAGCTCCTCCCCCAAAAGCTTTTTCTAGACTAAATGAAAAAATAGACAAAGGATTATATCCTCCCATTACAGTACTCGTAAAAATGTTTTTAATATTATCAATACTAAAATCATTTAAATATGGATTTTCATAAATATTGACATCATCATCCCAATTGACGTAGTCAGAAGAAATAGAGGGAATAAAAACAATGAAAGAAATGATTAATATGACAATAATATTAATATCAAATAAAGAAGATGTATTATTTGTTTTGCTTGTCGATTTTTTCTTTTTAGATTTTTTACTCATTAGAAATTAATTTAATATTTCTCTCAATAAAGGTAATATTTTTTCTATTGTATTAGCTTCTATTTTGAAATCGTCTTCTTGAATAGTAGTGTTGTGTATATCTTTTACTTTTGCTAAGGCCAGCATTTTTTCTTTTTCTGATTTTGGAAAACGAGAGAAAGTACGTCTTAAAATAGGTAAAATATCTCTAAAAGAATCCCATTGTATCTCATCTACCCATTGATTTACTAATTGCCATAATTCATTGTCATGGATTAAAATTAATCCGCTTCCATGTAGGAACCCAGCTATCCAATAAGCAGCATC
>JAHDBK010000312.1 GCA_020630455.1 Saprospiraceae bacterium | reverse complement strand
TTAGGTTTTGCAACTGATTGATTTTCTATCCTTGTTGTGACCGTTAGTCAGAATTGAACTTAGATTTAGAAAAAATTATTGAAATGGATTCAATCATAAAACTTGAAGATTTTTATTATTCTCCGCTTTATAAATTTTTTGATGTAAAATACCATATGCCGAACTTTTTAAGAAAAGGGTATGCTGAAACAGAAGAATATAAAAAGTTAGATGCAAGAAATAAATTAAATCAGCTAATAATTGAGTCCTTAATAAATCCGAATATAAAATTAGAGATAAAATGTAATGAATGTTCAAAAAAAAGAGTTTTCATTCCTGTTTTTGGAAGATTACATCAAGAAAATTGGAGAAAAAGTGCTACTGTTGGATTCAGTAAAGAGGGAATTATTTATAATGAATTCGAATGTTCAAAAGAAACGAAACATAGACTTTTCTTTATATTTAGATTAACAAATAAAGGTATTATCAAAATAGGTCAACATCCTTCTTTTGCAGATTTTCAGGAATCATTTAACCCAGAATATATTTCAATAATTGGTAATGAAAAATATTTAGAACTTAACAAGTCTATTGGGTTGAGTGCTCATGGAATTGGAATAGGTTCTTTTGTATACTTAAGAAGAGTCTTTGAATTTTTATTAGATAAAGCTCATAAAGTAGCGTCCACTGAATCAGAATGGGATGAAGGAAAATTTTCAAAATCTAGAATTAAAGAAAAAATAGAGATTCTCCGTGAATACTTGCCAAATTTCATAATTGAGAATAAAAATATCTATGGAATTTTAAGTAAAGGTATCCATGAACTTAGTGAGTCGGAATGCCTAGAGTTCTTTCCTGTATTAAAATCAAGTATCGAAATAATTTTGGATGAAGAATTGGATAACATACGTAAAAAGAAAAAAGTAAATGAGATAACAAGGTCAATTAATAGAATAGAAAATAAGATAAGATAAATACTAAATGATAAAACGGCACAGAACATCGCACACAAGTCTATATGCCTATAAAAGTTTCATTTTCATTCTCGGCAAATGATGAATTATTTGGTACTTTAGCTTTTGTTAGCATCACTAGTTGGCATATATCTTTTGTGCCACCGTTAGGCACAAATAGAAAAAAAACAAAAAACACAAATAAAAATGAATAAAGAGTTAAGAGTCATTCAAAATATTTTGAGTAGTGAAATTCTTTTAGAGGAATTAAAATATCTTAACTCAAGAGGTCTTGATAAGTGGGCAATAACATTCGATAAAAAAGATTCAATTAGGGTACATTTTGCTAAAATAGTTGTTCTTACAATTTCTCATAATCAAATTTGGATGTCAGTTAATCCAGATTTAATAAATGAAAATCATCAAGACATATGGAAATGGGATTTAGAGGCTTACCCAGTTTACACTAAGTATAAAAAAATAAAAATTCATAATGGTTACATAATTAACCCAACCTTAAAAAATTGGAATGAATTAAAAAAGTGCCATTTTGATATAATTAATCAAATTGCGAAAACTAAGTATGTTCTTGATATTAGAACAATCAGAAATCAAAACAAATATATATTTCATGAATTAAGTCGAGTACATAAGATTGAGTATCCAATTCCAAGTTATGTATTACAAAAAGAATTTGATAGCTTCGAATCAAGTGAAGTAAGGAAAATCATTAGTGAAAATATAACACAAACAGAAAAAGAACAGATAGCCAAAATTAGAATTGGACAAAAATATTTCAGACAACAACTTCTTGATAAATATGGTAAATGTATTATTTGTGGATTACAAAATAAAAAACTTCTAAGAGCAAGTCATATAAAGAAATGGTCCGAATCAAAAAATGATGAAAGATTAGATGTCAATAATGGATTTCTTTTTTGTGCTTTACATGATAGTTTGTTTGATTCAGGTCTAATTACGTTTTCTAGTGATGGACAAATAATGATTTCTGAGGACTTAGGTACAGAAGATTTAAAAATCCTAAAAATTGAAAATCTTAAAATTGAAACAAATCAAGATATAAATAAATATCTAAATTGGCATAGAAAAAATGAATTTAAAGAGAAATCTGTGCCTAACCAAACATAGCTGTCAAGTGGCTGTATGCCAGCCACCTGCAGCTATGCCGACCGTTCAGTTCAAGGGCTTCGCCCTTGAACTGAACGGAGCGGCGGCTCGCATTTGGGGTAACGAAGCCCCAAAACAGAACTGCGGCTTACCGACCACCACTGCGATTCCTTGTGGCGGCGGCAAGCCGCCGCTCCGTTAGTGGCTATTAAAAATTAAATCTGAATGAAAAGTAAGAATTGGAGTAATCTTAAAAGCTATTTAATCCCAATTATTTCGATAATATTTGGAAGTTTAGCATTAATTTTTCAAAGAATAAATGCTCTCTCTGAAAAAGATACAATTTCTGTAATTCTGACTCTCATAATCTTATTAATTACAACTGAATTAATTGAACGAAAGAAAAGACTTTCATCAATCGAAGAAAAATTAGAAGATTTCCAAAACTCAATTTTCGAAAAAACAGAAATAGCAAGAGTTAAAACAATTTTCAAAAGAGAGGATGCATTAAAATACATTAAAGATAGAACTCAAAAATGCAATTTCTCGATAGACCAAGCATCCATTGATAGAAAAATGAATAGAGTAATATCTCAAGAAAGAAAACAGTACGATAAAATTCGAGACCAAATTATAAAAAAAGATAGATTACAATATAGGTATCTTGGCATGCTATATAATGAAAGAAGATTAAATTTTGTGAGACAACATCTTGAAAAATCTAATTTAAATAATTTTTTTGCAGGACTATATGTAAAAACGCAGGAAGAACATCCCTTCATGAATTTTGTAATTTTTGATAAAAAACACATAATTGCCAGATATCCATTTACTTATGGTAAGACCGCTGAATATATCGTAATTGAAAGTTCTGAAGCAGCAAAATTATTCTTAGGATATTTTGATAAATTATGGGATGAATCTAAAAAAATAAAAACTATTGAGGATTGCAATGAATTATTAGAGCAACTTAAATAAGAAAAACAGCCACTAACATTGTGCATGAGGCAATACTTCGCTAACGCTCGTACATGCTCATGCACCCAGCGTTCAGTTCAAGGGCTTCGCCCTTGAACTGAACGGAGCGGCGGCTCGCATTTGGGGTAACGAAGCCCCAAAACAGAACTGCGGCTTACCGACCACCACTGCGATTCCTTGTGGCGGCGGCAAGCCGCCGCTCCGTTCTGTCCAATTAGAAAAAAGACCAAAAAAACACTAAATCAGAAGGAACATTCGTATCTTGCCAACATGAGTAAATCAAAAACGACATTTTTAAAAAATCTGAAAGAGTTTGCCCAAACACTAACAGAATATGTATCTACAAATGGCGGGGAATGGTCAATAAAAGGCTTCATTGATATTGATGAACAAGTTTATACTATTTCATCAGATTCCAAAATCATATCAAAAATCCTTGAAATTCAATTATTTCCGAAATTCAAAGAATTTGCAAAAGAACATGGATATGAAATTGTCTTAGCTGAAAAACAGAATTGGTATCCCGACCTCTCCTTTGTAAATAAGAATAACTCTAAAATTAAGTTCGCAGTTGATATAAAAACAACTTACCGATTAGAAGATTATGACGGATTTTGCAATGGTTTTACTTTAGGGTCGCATGGAGAATACTTCAGAAAAAGAACAAGTACAAAAAATATTCAATTTCCTTATGCAGATTATACTGCTCACCTCTGCTTGGGAATTTTATACACACGAGCACTTTCCACAGATATAGACGAAACTGAAACCCTTAAGCTTTCCGATTTAGACAAAATAACATCTGTCATTAAAGATTTGGTATTCTTTGCCGAAGAGAAATGGAAAATCTCAAGCGACAAAGGAGGTAGTGGTAATACTGCCAATATTGGAAGTATTCACTATATCGAAGATATCATCAATGGTAATGGCGTATTCAAAAAATTGGGTGAGAAAATATTTGATGAATATTGGATTAATCAAGGTGTTTTGAAAGTTCCAGACCCAAAGAAAAAAGGCAGTTTTAAGAAGCTAACGAAATTAACAGAGTTCCTTGAATTCAAAGGAATGGATTCATCAAAAATTAATACACCAAGACCTAAAAGAAAAAATAAGAAGTAATGGCAATAGTACCACCAATAAAATCACAAGGGATAAAAACTAAATTAACTGATTGGATAAAATCAAGCACAGAAGACCAAGAATATGAAAGGTGGGTTGAGCCATTCATGGGGACAGGTGTTGTAGGCTTTAATATTAGACCAAAGAAAGCTCTAATGTGCGATAGTAATCCTCATCTGATTAAGTTTTACAATGGAATCAAAGAGGGAGAAATTACAAGTGCTAAAGTGAAAAAGTTTTTAACAGAGGAAGGACAAAAGTTATTAGAGTCAAACGGAGAATATTACTACAAAGTAAGAACCAGATTTAATGAAAAAGGAAACTCTTTAGATTTTCTATTTCTTAGTCGGTCTTGTTTTAATGGAATGATGAGGTTCAATCGTAAAGGAGGATTCAATGTACCATTTTGCAAGAAACCAAATAGATTTGCTCAAGCATTGGTAACTAAGATAACGAATCAAGTCAAGAACGTTTCAAAAATTATTGAGCTTGGAGATTTTACATTTAAGCATCAAGATTTTAAAGAAACGTTGAAAGAATTAAAAAATTCTGATTTGGTCTATTCTGACCCTCCATATATCGGAAGACATGTTGACTATTTTGATTCTTGGTCAGAAGAAGAAGAAATAATGCTTAATAAAGGATTAGTAGATTCTAAAGCTAAGTATGTTTTATCGACTTGGTTGAGTAACAAATATAGAACCAATGATTATATTTTCTCAATTTGGAATAATTCATATATCTTGACGAAAGAACATTTCTATCATGTTGGGGGAAAAGAAGCAAATAGAAATTCAGTAAATGAAGCCCTAATTTCAAATGTTCAATTAAAGAATAGTATTCCAACAGAATCCATGAAATCTAAAATTGAAAATGGTGAATCTCAACTAACATCCAAGAATAAAGAATATCAGATTCCAGTCCAACTAACAATGAAATTAGAAGAAGAAAAACTGGACAGAACAAAGGCTAAAACGGCAAGTGGGGCTATGCGCCCCACCTGCGTTTAGCCAGAC
>JAHDBK010000311.1 GCA_020630455.1 Saprospiraceae bacterium | reverse complement strand
CCAATACTATTGTCTTTAAAAACCGTAAATCTAATTACAACTTTTCCTTCTGTATTATTAGCTTTTGCTTTTTCTGGATACTTAATGTTGTCTATTAAGAAGTTGATTAATTGTTCATTGGAACATTTATGTCTTTTATTATTGTCTTCAACATCACCACAATCTCCAAAATAGGGCATCTTTTCTACAACCTTAAATTTTTCATCCATCGAAGGCGGCGGCGGAGGAGGAGGTGGTGGTGGCGGTACTGCTTTGTTTGGAGCAGGAGGTGGAGGAGGCGGTGGTGGTGGTGGAGGAGGAGAGTCATTGAATCTAGGCATTTCTCTATGTTCTTCTTCTAATTCAAAACGAATAGGAATAGTAAATTGAACCCTCACTTTTTTGCCATTATCTTCTCCAGGATTCCATAATCCATTCATTAAATTAACGACTCTTAGACCTTCTTCTCCGCAGCCTCCTCCTGGGTCTCTCAATATTCTAGCATTACTCAAATTTCCATCTTTCTCAATAGTAAATCGTACTACAGCTGTGCCTGTAATTCCTTCTTCTATAGCTTTAGAAGGATATTGGACATTATTAGCTAGGAAGTTGATGATTTTATTATCAGAACATTTTTTTCTTTCAATTTTATCTTCAATATCATGACAATCGCCAAAAGTAGGCATCTTGTCCACTACTTTGAATATCTCTTCACTATCTGAATGAGGAACAGGTGGTAAAGTATCCTGTTTTGAAGAAATAGGCATACCATTATTCAATTTAAATGAAATAGGTATTTTTAAAGAATAATTGCTTGGCTTACCATCTTCATTTAGTCCAGGAGTCCATTTAGGCATAGATAGAACAGCTCTCTGTGCTTCAATGCCAAGGTTGTAACCAGGATTCTTTACAATTTCTGCTTTAGCTACTTTACCATTATAATCAATTACGACATTCAAAATAACCATGCCTTCTTTTTCATTATCCTTAGCTAATTTTGGATATCTTAAATTCTTAGACAAATATTGTACTATTGCTTTATCAGAACAGTCTTGTCTTTGTTTAGCATCTTTAATGTCGCCACAATCTCCAAAGGTAGGATACACACTTGCAAATTCTTTAGCAGGGAAGTAATAGTAAGTAACATTTGCTTTAGAAATGCCATCGTCTTCTTTCAGCATATCTGTATTAGTATTATAATCAATAGAATTATTTTGATTACTATCTGCTATTTTTAAGTATAATAAAAAATCAGTTCCAGTATATTCTTCAATAGTATTATACTTTTGGTATACGACCTTTGAAATGTACAAGGCATCCCCTTTTTTAAAAGTGGTAATTTTTTTATTAGTAGAAGATAACATGGTACGTGTAGGATCTGCTTTATGAGGTACTTTTACCAATTCAAATTCTTCTTTTAATAAAGAAATTTCTTTATTATTTTCATAGTAATAAATAGGTTTTGTATAAATTTCATTCATTTTTTCTAGGGTGATTTCTCCAGAAAAATCAGCGAAATCTCCTTTTTTATTATTGGAAACTAAGGTGTAATCGCCCCATTTTAGCGTATAACTATTCTCTTGTTTTTGATGTAAATCTAAGACTTTATCTATTGGTTTGTCTAGGACTTTTTCAACAGATTCACTCATGGTATCAAAATGAGATACATTATCCGCTAGATTAAATGAAAAGAGTACCATCAAGATGGCAACAATGGGCACTGTAAGTGCATAAACGAATAAGCTTCGTTTCTTCGATTTTTTTAATGATAACATAATTAAACGTTTTTTAATAAGTGATGCAAATGTATTTACAATGTTGTTATTGGGGTATGTGTTACAAAGCTCTGTGACTAACAATTGTGCGTAAGCATATTTAGAAGTCGCTAATGATGCAACTTCCTCGTCCGCAATATATTCATGGGTTTCTTTGAGGCTTCTATTATATAAATGAATAATAGGATTGAACCAATTGATAATGGTCAAAACTTGAATAATCATTACATCTAATGAATGGAGTTGTCTGACATGTACCAATTCATGTTCTAATATTAATGATTCGTTTTGATGTTGTGGACTAATGAATATCCATCTAAAAAATGATGATGTATTTTCTAAATATGATGAATTTTCATTATTATTTTTATGAATAAAAAAATGAAAAATTTGATATAATTCATACACAAATTTAATGGTGAATAACAATACGCCTAAGCCATAGATAATCAATATAAGATGTCCTAATGATAATGAAAAAGCAGGTGAAGCTGTCTCCATGCCCGCATTGAATTCAAAGGTGTAATAAGTCATGTTTTCTACCAATGGAATAAATATAGGCGCATCTTGTGCTTGAACAGTAAACTGAAATAATGGTATCAAAAAAGAGACTAAAGCACTGATAAGTAAATAAATTCTATTCGCTTGGAAAAAGGTCTTTTTACTCAAAAATAATTGATATATGGAATAAAACACCAATAAACAAATGGTGGATTCTAATAAGTATTGTAATATAGGAGGAAATAAAATCATTGGTCTTGCTTTTTAATTTTTTCTAAAATTTCATTCAAATCCTCTATGTCCACTTTCTCTTCTTTTACAAAGAATGACATTAACTGTTCTACAGAACCACCAAAATAATTATTCATCAACTCCTTAAAAGATGATTTTCTATACTCCTCTTTTTTAAGAACGGCATAATATCTATGTGTTTTGCCAAAAGATTCGTGAGCAACTAATCCCATACCTTCCAATTTTCTTACTATTGAAGAAATCGTATTGTAAGGTGGTTTTGGATTGGGCATTTCTTCCAAAATCTCTTTTACAAATGCTCTATCCAATTTCCAAAGGATTTGCATGACCTCTTCTTCCTTATGTGTTAATAGAATTTCCATAAAATTTATTTATTTATTACTGACTGTTCGCTGAATAACTTAACGCCAAAGTTATTAACTAAATTTTAGTTATACAACTATTTTTTAGTTAAAATTTGTATTTTCATACAAAATAAATAAAATAATAAAGAAATTTTGTTATCATTAAAATATTAAAAAAAAGAAGAATTGACTTTGTGGAGGATGAGTGGTGCAATTAATTGAACTCTTCTTTTAGCTTCTTCGCAGATTTTTCCTTCAAAATTTTCATCAAGTGTTTCAAAAAAGAGCATTTTCCAGCGGTTCATATGTACAGATTCGATGGGGTGTTTTTGGTGTAATAATTGGTGTTTATACATTACTTGTCCTTTGTATTGACCTTCGTTTAATAAAATACTAGACCAGAATTGATACATTATAGGTAGGTGTTCTTGCCATTTATCATTTGGAATATCTTTAAAAAAATGTTGGATTAAATCGTCTTTAAAAGCTTTTTCATAAAACTTTTGAACGAGTAATTGGACGTCTTCTATATATTGAATATCATTTTTCATGGTTCAACTCATTAGCAATTATTTCAGAAATTTGTTTCGCTTTATTAAATACCATAAAATGACCACCATTGTTTAAAGTAATATTGACTTTTTTGATGAGTCGGTATAATAGTGTCCTATCTTTTTTACCATGAATATGAAATACATCATCTCTATCATAATGACTGCCCTTCCAGTTGATGATGGCTTTGACCGCCCATTTGAAGTAACTCATAGACATATCATCAATCATTTCTAAAAAGGCTTTTCGGTCTTCTGATGAGAGAAAATCATGCGTTTTCCCCCAGATAGAAAAGGTATTATGAATTAATTTTTTATTGACAAGCTGATAAAGGGGAATGGTATTCATGAATTTGAGTTTAAATGGAATTTCTTTTTTGGATTGGATACTAGAAATTAAAATAACTTTTTCGACAGAAATCCATTTTGAGATTTCCAAAGCAGCTACACCCCCAAATGAGTGTCCTACAAAAATGATATTAGAATGATGAGTATTAATACTAATGGCTAATCGTTTGAAATATTCGTTTAAGCTTTCTTTTTGATGAGCAGGTTCAATCCAGTTGACATAATGAATTTTTTTGGCATTGGGCAGTTCTAGTTTTTGAAAAGTAATTTCATTAAAGCCAAGACCAGGAAATAAATAATAATTATATTTTTTATCGGACATCTTTTAGTATTGAATACAAATCAAAGAAAAAATAAAGCCTCTCAATTAATATTGAGAGGCTTTATAAAAGCAAATATAAAAAATGCTATTCAATTATTTTAATCCTAATGATTGTAAAGTTGCGATGTTTAAGTTACCAACTGGTAATCCATTATCTTGTTGGTATTTAACTAAAGCAGCACGAGTTTTAGCACCCATAACACCATCAACAGGACCAGCATCATAACCTCTGTCATTTAATGCTTTTTGTACACCTGAAACCATGCTGTTATCCATATCACCAGCACAAACAACCTCTACCCAGTCAGTATAAGAACCTTCAGCTACTAATACTTTTTTAGTTTCAGTTTTGTATTCAGCAGGAGTATAAGTAGTAGAAACACCACCACATCTAGCTAAAACTTTTTTAGTTACCTCTTTGTATACTGGAGGAACATACTCTTCTTCAACTCTAGCAGGTTCAATCATTACTTGAACTTTGATAGTTTTGTAAACAGGATCAGTATAAATAGTATCATACGATTCTGGTTGAATTAAAATGCTAGTTGAGTTAGTTTTGTACTGAGCTGGAATTTCTTCCCAACATAAAACGTAACAATCTTCTGGATTTGCAGAAAGACAGTTAGGCGCTTTTTTCTTTTTTACCCATTTTCCTGAAGCTGGGCTAACTAATTCTCTTGTTGTTTGAGTATCATATTTAGCAGGAACAACACTTACTTTACAAGATCCTTCGCTTACTAATACTCTTTGTTCTTTAGTTTCGAATTTAGCAGGGATAACTGTCAATTTTTTGTATCCATCTTTTACTAAAACTGTTTCTGTAACAGTTTCATATTCTGAATCAGAAACAGTACTCTTTGCTCTACTTTCTTTTACTAAAACTTGAGTAGATACAGTTTCGTATACGTCAGGTGTTTTACACTTTGCATAACACTTTCCGTATTGGTCAGGTTGTGGAGGAGGAGCTCCAAAAGCATCAGCAGCACCTTGAGCATAACTTGCAATAGTAAACATCATCGATAATAAAATAACGGTCAAACGTTTCATAATCAATTTTAAATTTTAAATTTGTTTAAATAATTAAATTAGTATGTTAAAAAAATATTATT
>JAHDBK010000310.1:3848-5182 GCA_020630455.1 Saprospiraceae bacterium | reverse complement strand
TGACGCTCGGCGTTGTTTGATGCGTTCTTGCATTTCCTCATAAGCAATACGGCTAAGCTCCTGTTGTGCCCGACGACGCTCCAACTCTGCTTTTTGTGCTTCTGTTAATTGAGGTTTTTCTGCTTCCTCTTCTTGTGGGACGTAGGGGCGGATTCCTCGGAGGTAGGCTTCTTTTATTTTTATATGTATTTCTTCTTCCAAATCCCAATAATCAATTGCTTCTTCAAATTCATACTCATTTAATAAAAAAATGCCTCTTTCAGAATGAAGCATTGGTTTTCGTTTGTTGTATTCTAAACCCAAACCATCTAATCCCCAATTATTTATAGTATTAAAAGCCAGCTCTTCAAACTCATCTTCTTCCTCTTTAGAATAGAATCCTGTACGTTCTTCTCCTGATACCATTTCCATTAACTTAGGAAAAAAAATCAACGGAGTTCTATCCCACTTATATTTAAAGCTTATAACCTCTTTTTTATTCTTTTTATCTTCTTCTTCATATATAATATCTCCTTTAGTAATCTCCAATAAGCATTCTACTTCCTCACCTATGAATTGATTGTAATCTAGACCTTTCGTTTCATACAACTGAATTTCTAAATTCCCTATTTTTGCAATTAACTTTGAAGCATAAATATTATTTTCATGAGATAAAGTTGGAATTACTTCAACTATTGTTAAAACAGGTAATATATACTTATCTTCACTCATAGTACAGAACTAAAGTTTGTTCACATCAAAATCAAATTCTAAACCTTTAAACTCATTTGCTTCACATTCTTGTAAAAAATCAAAACTACTTATTGTCAAATGTGGTAGTTCTGGTATCTTAAACAGATGTATGCCATTTAATTTTGAGCTTAAAAATTGTAGTTCTTTGTAAGTTATAATTTTCTTTTTAGGTCCATAGGTAACTTTTGATACATCTTTATTTAAACAGTCCACAAATTTCAACACATTCAACACTTTAAACTCTCCAACATCTGTGTTAATAGGTAAAAATTCTAGTTCATCATTAAACATCTCATATTGACTAAGTTTAGAATAAGAATATTCATCAAAAGCGATTACACCAGTGCCATCTACATCAATGATATTTGATGTTTTTTGGGGTTCACCTCTTCTTAATATAAAGTTCTCCCAAACAGGTAAAACCGACTTTCCTTTTCTAAAGTACTCTTTGACTATTTGTTCAAATCTTGTTTTTTGGGCTGCTATCGGAAACGTAAATTTTGTATAGCCACTATCTGGTATCAATCTAAAACAAATCATAATTTATACTTACAATCCTGTAATATCATCTACATGTACAAATTCCATATTGCTTGGATTTA
>JAHDBK010000310.1:0-3748 GCA_020630455.1 Saprospiraceae bacterium | reverse complement strand
TCCTTTACTTTTTCCACTATGGATTTATGAAAAAACTCAAAAGATGAATCTTCTTCTAATTTAAACACCAAACGTTTCTCTAAAGGAATTTCTCTTAAGATTTTTTTATTTAAAACTAACTTGCTCAACTTTGTAATTCCTCCTTCGTCCATTTCAAGTATCGACGTATCAGTATCTACAGCCTCTATCATATTATATAACTGCAACCCCCAATAATTTGTTTCTGCTCCTTGATAGGGTTCGTTGGTTTTTTCCTCAATCAATATCCCTGGAATCAATTGCATTCCATATAGATTTAATGGATTTAACACATTGGCTATCTTATCCGAAAAAATCCAATACGGACAAGTCATAAAATCTACAGGTCCCAATGTCTTGGGAACAGGACTATTCAAATAAAAATGAATAGTAGGTGGGTTTTCTACTCGTTTCCATAAAAACAAACTATCACTCGTCCCATCATTTGCCAAAGTAATATAAGGAATAAAAAAATCTCCTGTTTTTTTATCAAATAATAATCAAAGTCTTCTTTCATAGTTTTTGCAGATTCCTAGATAAGCAATCACTTATTTATAATAGTGTGTTCTGCGAATACGACTGAACTGTTTAAATTAGCCCCGATAGAAGCACATATCCCGATTAAAAATCGGGACTGATACCAAGCAAATAAGTTGCGACGAAGCACTCAAACATTTGCTTCAAAAGTATTACATTGTATACCTACATACTATTCTCCAAAAACACATTGTTTTCAATACCTATTTGAACTTACAATCCTGTAATATCATCTACATGTACAAATTCCATATTGCTTGGATTTACTTCCTTTACTTTTTCCACTATGGATTTATGAAAAAACTCAAAAGATGAATCTTCTTTTAATTTAAAAACCAAACGTTCCTCTATTGGTATTTCCTGTAAAATCTTTTTATCTAAAACTAGTTTTTCTAGCTTGTTTATTCCTACATCAATATCTACAATTGACTGTTCTAAATCAACAGCCTTTATTCTATTATATAACTGCAACCCCCAATAATTTGTTTCTGCTCCTTGATAGGGTTCATTGGTTTTCTCCTCAATTAATACACCTGGAATTAATTGTATTTTATATAGATTCAATGGATTTAACACACTGGCTATTTTATCTGAAAAGATCAAATAGGGACAAGTCATAAAATCTACAGGTCCCAATGTTTTGGGAACAGGCTTGTTCAAATAAAAACGAATAGTTGGAGGATTTTCTACCTTTTTTCGCATAAACAAACTATCACTTGTCCCATCATTCGCTAATGTGATATAAGGTATAAAAAATTCTCCTGTTTTTTTTATCAAAAAATAATCAAAGTCTTCTTTCATAGCTTTATTATTAAAAAAATCTCTACAAAAATATGACTTTATTTTGAATTATTGGATTATTTGTATAAAACATCAAATGCTATTCTAACTATTATCAATAATCACTTGCATGTTCGGTTTCAGCCGTAGACAAAGGCTCATTGTTTTTATGTCTTTTTTTATGGGTTAGTTGTTCTAAGAAAACATCTGATGGCAATTTTGTCTTAACATTGATACTAGCAAAGTTTTTCGCTCCCCTTTTAAAACCGTGATCTCCCTGTGAATTAAAAACCCTGATACCTCTATTTAGTTTAAATTTGCAACAATATTGATTAAAATGATCATAATGAATTTGTTTAATCTTTAACATCCTTGCGTGCATACAACCTATACCTGGTACCATTCCCATTTTCTTTATCAATTCTAATGAATCAGCAGAAGGATTGCTCTTTTGTTCCTCTCGTTCAAAACCTGCATACTTATATTTACCACTTCTCTTCGCAAATTTCATTCTTTTCTCTATATCCAATCCATAAAAATCACTATTTAAGGCTTTGAGTTCTTTGCCCCATTTATCCATATTTTCCAACATTCCAGGAGTAGGTGTTGCTTTTTTATAATTTAAAGCATCAAAGGTCAAAGTTAGTTTAAAGTCCATTATATCTTTCCATATTTGATTACTTTTCTTATCTAATGCCTTACATGGATCTTTTCCTAATTCTTCACAATCTGTACTTTTTACATTCTCTAGAACCTCTTTAATCCTTTTAGTTACTGATTCCAGATATGTTACCCAAGTTTCCATTTGTAACTTGGCAAGCATTGCTTCTTTCTCTTCAGGTGTGGCTCCTGCATCACTAAAAGTACTTATGTTTATATCTTTTCCATCCAATAAATTGGTCGCATATACTCGATCATGATTGCTAAAATGAAGTGGAACATGATTGGCACAAGCAACTTGAGGACATTTGGGAAGGAAAACGCCATTATTAGAATGATTGATATTGTAGCCAAAAAACTCACAAAATTTCTCCCAATGACTTTCATTTCCACCAGATTCTGCCATGGTTTGTGTAGCAATTAAATGGTGGGCCTCTGGCGACCAATGTTGATAACGAATTTTTCTCACTTCATCAGAAACTCCATTTTTTACTGCCTCTTCATGTTTTGTTTTTCTATTGCTTAGTATACTGATATAAGAGGTCAAAGTATTATTAGGTGCTTCAGGCATACTCTTATAACGCCCATTAGATTTTTTACCACAAGTATAGTAGGAAGCAAAAGGATGTTCTTTTGCTTTCTTTTTATTATAATGCAACCTTCTAATACTTATAGATAAGTTTTTACCTGAGCCTACATGAGTCCCTTTTACCTTTTCATCTTTTGCTACAAAATCATGTTCTTCTCCACAATAGGGACATTTTTGCTTATTTTCTTCATTTCCATTTACATCTCCCATTATTGTCCAGAATTTTTAAATGAAATTTTACCACCGCCTCTTGCACACATCAAACAAGCGTTGGTTTTGATAACTGGTTTGCCTTGTACCTTGTGTTTCATAAATGGACGCATCCACGGTCCTACAGGAATAGGGGTACACAAAGAGGCAGGAGGGGGCAAGGCCTTATAGGGTTTACAAGTACCAAATGTTCCTACTGGTGGAAAAAAGTTGGGTCCAGGAACCATATCAAACATAGTGGCTACCCTTTTTCCATTTGTTTTGTATACAAATTGTTGAGACACTTTGAGATTAGAACTAATATCTCCCATTGTACATTCCATTTTTGCCCCATCTACTACAAAGGCTGCATTTTTCTTTATGCTCATAATTCTATTATTTTATGTTTCTAATGGGTTTAGTTTAACTGACTTCCACTGTACGCCCTTTGATGATAGTCTTAGAAGTTCCTTCGATATGAGCTGTCTTAGTATCTACTAAAACTTTGCTCTTACCTAAAGCAGATATTTCTTTAGAAGATAGCTCTATATCTTTTTTACTTATAAATCCAGCATATCCTTTAGAATCAAGTTCAAGCATTGCAGAAGAAGCACAATTAAGCTCTATTTCTTTACTACTCTGACCTATTATTTTTTCCCCTGCTGTAAGTAAAATATCTTCACTAGCCTCAGCATTTATTGACTCCATGGCTGCATAATTTATATTTTTAGCACTTCCTGATATTTCATTGCCTGCTTCCATTTTTATATCATTATCAGCAAGCAAGTTAATATTATTTGCCTTCAAATTTATTGTACTATTGGCTGTTAAGGATATAGTGTCAGATGCAGTATCAATCATTATGGTATTGTTCTTTCTATCCTTGATAGTAATGGTTTCTTTACCAGAATAGTCATTAAATTCTATTACATTGCCTCGTCTTGTAATGATACTTTTGATTACATTTTTATTATC
>JAHDBK010000309.1 GCA_020630455.1 Saprospiraceae bacterium | reverse complement strand
TTTCACTCTAAATCCGCAGATGTATTCTCGTATTTGGGTATGTGTTCTGCCGTTCAGTTCAAGGGCTTCGCCCTTGAACTGAACGGAGCGGCGGCTCGCATTTGGGGTAACGAAGCCCCAAAACAGAACTGCGGCTTACCGACCACCACTGCGATTCCTTGTGGCGGCGGCAAGCCGCCGCTCCGTTGGGCACCATGAAAAAAAACTAAAAAACCAATTTGAACTTAATGAAACCAGGCATTCAAATAGATAATGATAAGTTCATCTTTACAGAATTTCCAACCAAAGAAATTGGATTAGCAACTTATTGTAAATCTTTCAAGATTGACCTGAAAAACATTATAGCTATTGTAATTTGTCCAAGATTAGCACTCGACG
This sequence comes from Saprospiraceae bacterium, assembly GCA_020630455.1. Taxonomy (GTDB): domain Bacteria; phylum Bacteroidota; class Bacteroidia; order Chitinophagales; family Saprospiraceae; genus JAHDCE01. The sequence goes on along the minus strand of JAHDBK010000309.1, from coordinate 4,808 downwards.
ATGAAGAATTATTTATTTTGATTATTGATTATCAATTAGCCAAATACCCAATGCCGAGTAATGTATTGCAATGTAGTCAATTCAAAAAATTTGAAGAAAAATTCGCCTTAAAACCTATCATTTTTGAATGGAGTAAATTTGAATATGATGACCATTATCGATGTTATGATAAAATCATTTTCCCTAACGAATTATATTGGCAAGATTTATTCAAAAATGATTTTAAACTGAAATTTAGAAAAATAATAGGAGGCTTATTAACTAAAAACTTTTGGGGTACTTTTTCTGACTCAATAATTAAGTTGACAAAAACTAAGTAAGACATGGAAAAAGAGTATTATTTAGAAATTATTGAACCTCCAATATATTCCGCGCTTAATTGGGAAATGAGTTTAATTATGAAGACCTTAGAGTATTTAAGACAAAAATTACCTGATTATCTAACGGAAATTCCGTCAAGCACCAATTACCATTTGGTAGTATTTTATGATAAATTCCAAAATCCTTATCCAGTAATCGGTGTTGGGTCTTCAGATAGAAATGTTATGGAAGAAATCCCTAATTTTAATGATTTGTTTGATAGGGTTAATGATATTGTGGAAAAAGAATTTCCTTTAGAAAAATTGAAAAAAGAAATAGAAAATATTCAAGTATTATCTTGGGAAAAACTTTTAGAAGTTAGTATCTATCCAAATTATTGAAAAAACACGGTGCCCAACAATGCATCAGCGTTCATAGCGGGCAAAAGCCCACTACGCCGCCGATGCGAGACCGTTCAGTTCAAGGGCTTCGCCCTTGAACTGAACGGAGCGGCGGCTCGCATTTGGGGTAACGAAGCCCCAAAACAGAACTGCGGCTTACCGACCACCACTGCGATTCCTTGTGGCGGCGGCAAGCCGCCGCTCCGTTAGTGACAATTCCAAAATACCGAAAATCTTGTAAATATATCATGTAAATCTAAAATTAATTCAGTGTGCGAAAGATGACAAAAAATATTAGTCGTATTAATAGTCAATTTTATCTAAATAAAGGTGTAAGACCCTGTTAAATAAAGTAAATTAATCAAAAACGAAATTTTGAGCAAAAACAACTCTTCAATTGGAACTATAATTTTAGGAATTGTACTTTTAGGCTTGATAATTTACACATTAGATTATCAAAAGAAAACTGATTCTAGACTATATCATCAAGAAAGCAGAATTGATACACTTCAAAAGGTTAATGTATTACTAAATAAAGAAATACTAAATAAAGATTCAAGCATTAAAGAATTAGTATCTAGTAAAAAAAGTATACAGGCTGAAAACAAATCACTTTCTTCAGATTTACAAAATAAAATCAATGAACTTAATGATTTAAAAGAAGAATATGATACTTATAAAAATGGTAATAATTCAGAAATCACTCAACTTCTGAAGAAGAAAATAGATGAAAAAGAAGAAACTATAAGAGTTATTAAAGATTCACTTAAATTCTATTCCACAAAAATATCTGAACTTACAGATATTAATAAATCGTCCCAAAAACAAATAGATAGTTTAAACCTCATTCTCATTAATGAAAGAAATAAAAATGTATTAATGAGGACGAAAATAGAAGAAGATTCTCTCATTAATATTGTAGTTCAGAATTCAATAATTAATTTTTCTAGCATCAGATTGAGTTCAGATTTTAATGGAAAAGAAATAATAAATAAAATTAATTATGGCAAAAAAAATGTTTTTACAAAAAGAAAAAAATGGATATACTCGAATATAGAAATCGAAATTTCATTACAGAATAGCGTCAATTATAAAGATTACTTTTTTGGGTTAATTATTTTTGATGAAGAAAATAAGAGAAATATTAACTTCCTTGAAAAAAATCCTATCGAAAAAGGTAATTTAAATGATGTACTTAAATTTAAGTTTAACGGGACCAAAGCGAAAAATGTATTTATAAATTACCAAGAAAAAAAATCTAAAAATTACACTTTAAGGGTAGTAGTATTTGATAAAAATAATAAGATTTACCATATTCCGAATGCCAATAAGCGTCTATTCATTAACGGAAAAAATGTTACATTATGAACAAAAATATAATATCTAAGATTGAAGAAAGAGGAATAATCTTAAATAGGAATTTGATAAAATACTTTTGGGGATTAGCTTTTTTTACTTTAATTCTTGTCCTTTCAAACTATCTAATAAATTTTGACGAGCTTGACTTTCAAAAAATTCAAAATGACTTTGAATTAAATGCACTCCCAACCATACTATTCGATTTTATTTCTGTATATATATCATGGTTTTTTATTATATGGGCATTTACATTTATTCCAACATTGGTATATTACTCCACAAAAGCATCTACAAAAGTTGAGTTAGATATTGTAACGCAAAGACATAAATATTGGAATTTATTTTTCATTATATTATTTCCAAGTGTATTCTTTTCATTTCTTTGGCTTAGTCTACCACAAAGAGATTCAAATTTAGAATTTCCTGCTCATGATATAAAAGCATTTGGTTTTTCATTCCTAGTTGGTCTAATTGTTTATTTCATTTTGAAAGGGGTCATCAGAATTGTAGAAATAAAAAAGATTTCATTTTATATACCCTTTTTTCTAGTATTAATTTATACATCATTAATATTAAATTATGGATTTGGATTCAATGAAATTTCGTACGGAACATTATTTGGAATACTTGGATTTCTTGCAACTGACTTTTCAATTATTCGAGAATTTGGCAGAAGATTAACGCTATACGATTTACCTGAAAAGTTTATTGCAAGTATTGATGGGGTGTATGATAAAATTAATGAAACAAATGAAATGCGTTTAGAAAACGAGGCTGAAAGATACTCAATAGAAAAAGATAAAGAAATTGCTGAAACAAAAAGAATGAAATTCCAATCAAATAGACTTAAAGCAGAACAAGAAAGAATAAATAAAATTGAAGAATTAAAGTATAGTTATACACAAGATGCGGATTCTACTAAGTTCAAAATAATTAATGACAAAATAATATACCTAAAAAAAATACATACACTTTTATCAGATATTTATACAGAGAAAATTGATATAGAGATTCCAAAAAAATTAGAGGAAATTAAAAATAAAGCTAATCAAATTTCACAGACGGAACTAATCAATATGCTCGATTCAATTTACAACGAAATGGATAATTTATCTAAGCCTATACCTGCTAAATTAGCTGAATTAGAAAAGCAAATGGAGAATTTGATTGAACCACCAAAAGATGATGAGGACAATAACTAATAAAAAAGAAAACTTGTCACTAACATAGTGTACCAGTCAATACTTCGCATTCGCTCGTACATGCTGGTACACCAACCGTTCAGTTCAAGGGCTTCGCCCTTGAACTGAACGGAGCGGCGGCTCGCATTTGGGGTAACGAAGCCCCAAAACAGAACTGCGGCTTACCGACCACCACTGCGATTCCTTGTGGCGGCGGCAAGCCGCCGCTCCGCTCCGTTCTTCACAATTAAAAAACTAGGAAAGAGCTAATAATAAAAATGAATAATCTTAGATTTTATAATCGTCTTATTTAATACTAAATATGGAAAAACCAATAGTCTTTTTAGGGTCTTCTGGAAAAGGATTTGAAATTGCAAGTGCAATTGAAACACAGATTACAAATGTGTGTATCGTAAAAAAGTGGAGTAATGAATTTGAGCCAGGCCTTACAAATATTGAAAATTTATTTATACAGTTAGAAAATTGTGATTTTGCAATTATGGTCTTTACTCCTGATGATAACTTAGAAATAAAAGGTAAAGAAGTCGTATCTGCAAGAGACAACGTTATTTTTGAGTTAGGACTATTCATGGGAAAAGTTGGAAGAGAGAGGGCTTATATCGTACGACCAAAAAATAATGATAATTTTCATTTACCAACGGATTTATCAGGGATAAATTATATACCATATGATGAAAATAGAGAGTCCAATGCGAGTAAAACATCTGTAACAAGTAATCTGTTACGAGAAAATATTTCTAAAAAAGGAAAGCTAAAAACAAATATTTTTTCTGATGGTGGAAGCTCATCAAAAGTTGTAGATAAAAAGGATTCAATTGTCTTAAGTTTTAGAGATAAATTTAAATCCTCTCTAACATGTATTGAGTTATGTGCTATGTTAAAAACAAATTATGAAGAAGAAAAAGCTGAAAATATATCCTCATTATTGAGTAAAATGGATAATAAAAAAAGAGGAGTAATAGTTAATGTGTTAAATGAGTTAAAAAAAGAAAAACTATTGGATAAGATTAGGATAGGGAAAAGTACATTTTGGAAATTGAACGCTAAGGGATATGATTACTTAAATAGATTTTTATAAAAAAGAGTTTATGCTGAACACTGTTTTGCGTCACGTAGAAGACGATTGCAGCACAAACTATCGAACTAGTTCACAAACAAAAAATTACTAGCAAAAGAATCCCTTTTTATTGTACTATTAAGAATTGAAGGGAATAGAAAAAATCTTCTGAGATTAAAATTTAGAAAATAATAATCCCAATAATTACTAACTACTTTCATAATTAAATTTAATTTAGGTGAATAAAAGAATGAGGTGTCTACCTCAAATAGATTCTTGAATAACATAATTTTAGGTTTTAATGTGAATAAATTCGACAGTTTGTGTCGATTGCATTACAATATTAAAAAATTATTAAATATAAATCAACATTTGTAAAATATTTTAAGATTTATTTAAGAATAAAGAATTATAAAAAACTGTGAAGAACAATAGCTAAAACGTTCATAGCCAGCAAAAGCTGGCTACGCCGTTTAGCCGAGCCGTTCC
>JAHDBK010000308.1 GCA_020630455.1 Saprospiraceae bacterium | reverse complement strand
ATTCGTAGATTCTTTAATCCCTCGATTAAAAGAAGTATTTGAACTCAACTTTTTTAGAGCAGGGTTAATTCAATTTGCTTTTTTTACAGCTTATGGATTAATATCTATTCCCGCAGGGTATTTGTTAACTAAAATAGGTTATAAAAAAGGCGTTGTATTTGGTTTAATAGCAATGGGCTTAGGTTGTTTGTTATTTTATCCAGCTGCAGCAATTCGTTTTTATCCATTGTTTTTATTATCCTGTTTTGTAGTCGCAGGAGGAATGACAGTTTTACAAGTTGCTGCCAATCCTTATGTAGCAGCTTTAGGACCTGAAAAATCGGCATCTAGTAGATTGAATTTATCTCAGGCTTTTAATTCATTTGGAACAGCTATCGCTCCGATTTTAGGTGCTGCTTATATATTAAGTGATAATGTTTATACTTCTGATGAAATTAAAGAATTGGAACCTGCTGTAAAAGAAGCTTATTATGCTAGTGAAGCTGCTGCAGTTCAGAGTCCTTTTTTAGTCTTGGGAATAATTTCTATATCATTAGCTTTATTCTTTGCATTTGTTAAATTACCTTCAATATTAGCTGCTAATAAAAGTAATGATTTTTTAGGCGATTATTTAAAAGCTTGGGAATTTCCACAGTTGAAGTGGGGAGCATTAGGGATTTTTGTATATGTTGGAGCTGAAGTTTCAATTGGTAGTTTTTTCGTAGACTATACATTAAGTATGGACATGGCAAATGCTATTAAAGGAAATCAAACTATGTCTAATATTGGTAATTTTATACATGAACTTTTTGGTAGAGATTTGTCAAAAATAGATGATAAAGCAATAGTTGGAGCATTTGTAACATTTTATTGGACAGGAGCAATGGTAGGACGATTTGTAGGAGCATTTTTAATGAGGTATATGAAGCCTTCATTGATTCTAAGCATATTCGGTTTAACTGCAATAACAATGATTGTTGTTTCAATGATGACAACGGGATTTGTTTCAATGTGGTCTATTATAGCAGTAGGATTATTCAATTCAATTATGTTCCCGACGATATTTACATTGGCAATTGATGGTTTAGGAGAATATAAACCTCAAGGCTCAGGTGTCTTGTGTACTGCGATAGTAGGAGGGGCATTTATTCCACCACTTTATGGATTATTAACGGATAATATTGGATTTAAAATGGCATTTGTTTTATTAATCCTTTGTTATGGATATATTGCTTTTTACGGTAGAAAGAGAGCATTAGAAATGGAATAAAGTATTTTTTAAAAATAATTATTTGAATGATCAAACAAGGAATAATAACAAAATTTTGTTATTATTCCTTGTTTTTTATATTTTAATTGATAATAAGAATGAAACGATTTAAACTTTATTTTTACTTATTAATGTTTGTATATTTACAATCATGTACACCATCAATAAGTGAGCAAGAAGAACCAAGAGAACACCTATACGAATATGTCAATACATTCATAGGAACAGGAGGGCATGGGCATACTTACCCTGGGGCAGCAGCACCTTTCGGAATGGTTCAGTTGAGTCCTGATACTAGACTTACAGGATGGGATGGATGTGGGGCATACCATTATTCAGATGAATATATATATGGGTTTTCTCATACCCATTTGAGTGGGACGGGGGTTTCCGATTATGGAGATATTTTATTCATGCCAACAGCTTCACAAGAAATTTATTTTGACAATGGTGCTGAATCTGAAAATGGTTATAAATCACATTTTAGCCATTCTAATGAAAGAGCTAATGCAGGATTTTATAGTGTACATCTAGATGATTATCATATAGATGTGGAATTAACAGTGACGGAAAGATGTGGATTTCATCAATATCATTTTAATGATAATAAAAAAGGGCATATCATACTAGATTTAGAACATAGAGATAAGTTGATTAAATCAAGTTTTCAATTAGTAGATGACCAAACAATTCAAGGTTTGAGGTATTCAGATGCTTGGGCAAAGGAACAAAGGCTACACTATTATGCTCAATTTTCTAAAAAAATAGATGCAATTGAATATAGTGAGGATAGTTTGAAAATGGCTATAATATTCAATTCTATTGAAAAACCAGTCCGATTAAAAATAGGTATTTCGGCAGTAGATATTGAAGGAGCTAAGAAAAATTTGGAAGCAGAAATTCCTCATTGGGATTTTGAAAAAGTTAAAAATGAAACCCAAGAAAAATGGGAAAAAGAGCTGTCCAAGATAAAAATTAGTGGAGGAACAGAAGACCAAAAAGTAGTATTTTATACAGCGATGTATCATAGCTTTCTCAACCCTAATTTATTTACAGATGTTGATGGACGCTATTTAGGAATGGATTTGAAAGTACATCAATTACCAGCTGGACAAAAACAATATACCATCTTTTCACTATGGGATACATTTAGAGCTACTCATCCATTGTTCACCATTACTCAACAAAAAAGAACAAACGAATTTATTCAGACTTTTATAAGACAATATGAAGAAGGAGGCGAACTGCCAATATGGGAATTGGCAGGGAATTATACAGGTTGTATGATTGGCTATCATTCAATTCCTGTAATAAGTGATGCTTATGTCAAGGGAATACGAGATTATGATGTAGAAAAAGCATTAGAAGCAATGATACATTCTGCTAACCAAGATAAATTAGGCTTGGCTTTTTATAAGAAAAATGGTTTTATATCTGCTGAAAACGAAGCAGAATCGGTATCTAAAACCTTGGAATATGCTTATGATGATTGGTGTATTGCTGTAATGGCTGATTCTTTAGGCAAGGAGATAGCTAGTGATTTTTATAAAAGAGGTCAATATTATAAAAACTTATACGACCCCAGTACTCGTTTTTTGAGAGCTAAAAACAATAATGCTTGGTTCAAACCTTTTGTGCCAGATGAAGTCAATTTTAATTATACAGAAGCGAATGCATGGCAATATTCATTGTTTGCTCCACAAGACATACAAGGGCATATAGAATTGATGGGCGGAGCTAATCATTTTGAAACTCACTTAGACCAATTATTTACTACATCTAGCGAAACCAGCGGTAGAGAGCAAGTTGATATAACAGGTTTGATTGGACAATATGCACATGGAAATGAACCTAGTCACCACATGGCATATTTATATAATTATATAGGAAAACCTGCTAAAACTCAAGAAAAGGTACATCAAATTTTGAATGAACAATATTGGAATGGGCCAGATGGACTTTCTGGAAACGAGGATTGTGGACAGATGTCTTCTTGGTATGTTTTGAGTGCTCTAGGTATTTATTCTGTAAGTCCTGGAATGGATTATTATACCTTGTCCTCTCCCTTATTTGATGAGGCTATTATTCAATTAGAAAATGGAAATGAATTCATTATTAATAAAAAAAATAAAGGGATTTATATTCAAAAAATATTATTGAATGGAAAAGAATATACACCTTCATATTTACCACATCAAGAAATCATGAAAGGCGGTACGATTACATTTGAAATGTCTGAAGAGCCAACAGAGTGGGGGACAAAAAAAGAAGCCATTCCTTATTCATTTATTAATAAAAATAAAATTATTCCTGTTCCTTACTTCAAAGCAGAAAGCCAGACTTTTACTGAGGAATTAAGTATAGAAATTGAAGCGATAAACGGAGGAGATATATACTATACTACAGATGGTTCTGCCCCTTCTTTGAGTTCAAATCAATACACTAATCCAATATTATTAAAAGAAACGACCTTGTTGAAAGCAGTAGTGGTAAAAGACAATCTAAGGAGTGAAATTATAGAAGCCAATTATTATAAAATCGAAGGAGGAAGGGATATTCAAGTCAATAGTACTTATGCCAATCAGTATGCTGCGGCAGGTGATAATACCCTTATTGACTATCTGCGAGGGGGAAATAATTATAGAACGGGACGCTGGCAAGGATACAGGGAAGATGTAGATGTAGTGGTGGACTTAGGAAAGCAAAAACAAGTGAATAAGATTTCTTTGGGAGTCTTACAAGATATACAATCTTGGATTTTTTATCCTACTGAAGTGGCGTTTTATATTTCTGAAGATGGTAAAGACTTCACTAAACTTATGACCGTTAAAAATGAATTTCCTGATGATGAATACGGAGCATTTATACAGGATATTACTACTAGTAAAATAGATGTACAAACGCGTTATATTCAAGTCAAAGCAAAAAACTACGGTGTTTGTCCAGAATGGCATCTAGGAGCAGGAGGCACAACTTGGATTTTTACAGATGAAGTAGTTGTAGAGTAATTTATAAAGAAAATTTGTTATTAATTAGGTTTTTTGTCTTTGTAATATTCATCTATTCTATCCGCTATTTTGTCCATAAGATTAAAATTGTGATGAATATAATTGGGAATATGCCTTATATTATGAATTCTATTGATTTGATAGCAATTGAACATTAAAGTATCTTTGTTATCTGTGTATTGGTATGTTTTTTTAGGTTCTAATTCTTGAATAATCAAATCATCTAAGACATCTTCTTTGAGTGTTTTTTGATTTTTCTTTTTAGTAATTTTGTTAGGTTTAGGGAATCCAAATTCAATAGTTGATTCTAAATATTGAAGACTTTTAAAAAGCTCTTCTTTATCTATTATACTTTTTAGAAATAATTCTTCATCAGACATTAAATAACAAAAATCGTCAAATTCTTTATCATCAAATTCTATATCCTTGATAGCATTAAAGAGTTTTTCTATTAGAGATTTTTTATACTCTCTTTTTATTTCAATATAATGATTATAAAAATTATTACAAGTAATATTAATTTGAAGATAACTAATCATACCTACTCGTGATAATTTTATTTCTGTTTCTCTATTTTTGTAAATACCGCTAATAAAAATAGATGAGTCTACATTATCCTCAAAGCCTTCAAAAGATAAGTCTTTTTCTAAAGCAAATCGTTTTAGTTCTTTATTGAAAACTTGTATATAAGGAGATTCTTTGAACCAGTATTCACGAATAGTAGGAATAATATTTTTATTGCTTAATGGGGAGATACTCAAACCATGAGTTCCTTGAAAAGAAAATTTAAAATAAATCGAGTTGTCAATACCCTTATTAATATTTACAGCACGATTGTAGTCAATATATCTTTTAGGTTTTAACTTCAAATCCGTTATAATTACTCTTTTATTACTCAGATAATAAAATTCTTTAATCCAAATATATTCG
>JAHDBK010000307.1 GCA_020630455.1 Saprospiraceae bacterium | reverse complement strand
CTCTTTTTTTATAATTTTATTTAAAACAGGACATTAGCTATTAATTGAATCCGTATATTCTTTTGACAAGGCTCCTTTAGCTAATTTCATAGTGGCTTTACCATCTAGAGAAATTGTAACTGTCGTCTCTTCTACTTGAGTTACTTTTCCTATAATTCCTCCATTAGTAACTACTTGGTCACCTTTTTTTAATTCTTCTAAAAAAACTTCCTGTTCTTTTTTCTTTTTTCTACTAGAAGACATGATAAAGAAATATAGAACTGCAAACATCAAACCTATGATGATAAGTTGCATGTTACCATAACTAAACATACCTCCGTCGCTTTGTAATAGTATCATTTTATATAATATTAATGGTTGTGATTGTGATCGTGACCATCATGACTGTGGTCGTGGTCATGAGAATTATTATTAGCAGCGGCAGCGGCAGCTTTTGCTTGTCTTTCTTTTTGAGCTTCATCTCTTTTCTTCTGTAACTCAGGGTCTGCTTCTACAACTCCTTCGATATTCACTCTAGTAGTTGTAGGGAATGTATTCGCTGTTACTGTTACTGTTTTTCTTTGGTTACCTGGTTTTCCATTGGAATTAAAAACAACTTTTATTTCACCTGAGTCTCCTACTGCGATTGGTTTCTCTGGCCAATCAGGAACAGTACAACCACAAGAACCTTTTGCGTTAGTAATTACTAAAGGTACTTTACCTGTATTTTTGAATTTATATACATGTTCTACTTTTTCTCCTTCTTTAACTGTACCAAAATTATGTGTTGTTTCTTCAAATGTAATCTTAGCTACATTAACGGTGTCTGCAGGAACGGTATTCTGCGGACTTACTCTATTGGCACTGTTTTCTAATTTTCCTACTTTAGATTCAGATAATACTTCCTCTACCCCTTTTTCTTCTCCTGAGGCATCAGATTGGCAAGAATAAAATACCATTGCACTTAAAAATAAGAATGTTAATAATCTCATCATTATTTTGTTTTACTATTTAATTGAATAAAAAAAATTCTTTATAAATTAAATCTTAATTTATAAGAGAGTACAAAAATAGATTATTTTCAACAGCTATTCAAAATTATTTTTTTAAAAATTAATAATTATATAATGTTAATAAAAGAGGTTGTTTACATTTCAATTAATTAACTTTGGGAATTATTTAGTGAAATCAATCACAAGAATTAAAATTATGAAACATTTAAACATTATTTTATTAATGCTCTTTTGTGCTTTTTATATACAAGCACAAGATGAAGAAGAGGTAGCAGACACTATAGTTACTCCTTCTAACAACATCCCTATTCTAACTTTATCCGAGACAGAATTAGAAGACGAAAATGAGTTTGAAAATGTATCAGGATTATTAACAGCATCCAGAGATGTATTCTCTAACGCTGCTGCTTTTAATTTTGGTGTAGCACGTTTTCGCATCAGAGGTTATGATAATAACACTACTGATATATTTGTCAATGGAGCCAATATGAGCGATTTAGAAACAGGGAGTACTTATTGGTCTTCTTGGGGGGGATTAAATGATGTATTTAGAAATCAAGAAACCTCATTGGGTTTATCTCCTTCTAATTTTGCTTTTGGAGGAATCAATGGTTCTACCAATATTGATATTGGTGCTTCGTCTCAGAGGAAACAGAGAAGAATAGCTTATGCCAGTTCCAATCGTTCTTATATGCACAGAATTATGGGTGTATATACTCCAAAACTAAAAAATGATTGGTTTTTAACCTTATCTGGTTCTCGTCGTTGGGCACAAGAAGGCTATATCGAGGGAACATTTTATGATGCTTATTCTTATTTCTTAGGTGTGGAAAAGAAATTTGGTAATCAATCACTTGCCCTAAATATCATGGGAGCTCCTAATAAAAGGGGAACGGGTTCTGCTGCCATTCAAGAAATGTATGATATAGCAGGAACTAATTATTATAATCCTAATTGGGGTTATCAAAATGGTAAAAAAAGAAATGCTAGGGTTTCTAACACACATCAACCCATTGGAATATTGCAACACAAATGGGATATTAAAAACGATTTAAATTTGAGTACTTCCCTTTCTTTCCAAGCAGGTCGTAACGGTAAAACTAGATTAGATTGGACGGATGCACGTGACCCTCGCCCTGATTACTATCGTTATTTACCTTCTTATGTAGAAGACCCTGCCACTGCTCAACAATTATGGAATGCGATGGCAAATGATGAAAATTTACGTCAGGTTGATTGGGCTTATATGTATAATGCTAATAAGTTTGAAGAACTTACTTCTATTGAAAATGCTAATGGAATTGATGGTAACACAGTAACTGGATTACGTGCTAAGTATGTGGTTCAAGAAACGCGTTATGATAAAAAAAGAGCAGATTTTAATATGGTATTGAATAAAGTTTATAATGATAATATTACCATCAATGCAGGAGGGTTTTATCGTTGGCAACAAACTCATAACCACGCCGTTTTAAATGACTTATTAGGCGCTGATTTCTTTGTAGATATTGATCGATTTACAGAAAGAGATTTCCCTGATGATCCTTTTGCTTTACAAAATGATATTAATAATCCTAATAGAATTGTAAATGAAGGAGATTCTTATGGTTATAGTTATAATGCTAATATTCAAAAAGCAGGAATTTGGGTACAACAACAACTCAATTTAGATAGAGTAGATTTATTCGCTTCTTTTTCTGGAGGAATGACTCAATATTGGAGAAAAGGAAATTATAGAAATGGACGCTTCCCAGAAAATTCTTATGGAGTTTCTGAAAAGCAAAACTTCTTAGATATTGCTGCTAAAACAGGAATTACTTATAAGATTAATGGTAGAAATTATTTATTTGCTAACGCTGGATATATGCAAAGACCTCCTAATTATAGAGAGTCTTATTTATCTCCTCGTACTAGAGATCAAGTAGTCCCTGGACTTACATCTGAAAAAATTGCAACTACCGAAGGAGGTTACTATTTAAAATCACCTTATTTCAAAGCAAGAATAACAGGATACTATACACAATTTAGAGATAAAATTAATACGATTAGTTTTTATCATGATGCTCTACAATCATTTGTCAATTATACCGTAACAGGTATTGACCAACAGCATTTTGGTCTTGAAGTTGCTGGAGATGTACAGATTGTAACTGGTTTAAACTTCATAGCTGCAGCAGCTATTGGTCAATATACTTACAATGATAGAGCTAGTGCATTTACGACTCAAGATAATGACGCATCGGTATTAGTTGAAAATGAAACAGTTTATCAAAAGAATTTTTATATACCTGGAACGCCTCAACAAGCTTTCACTGCTGGCTTGAGATATAATTCTCCTAAATTTTGGTTTGCTAATGTTAATGTGAGTTTCTTTAATGAAATGTATTTAGATTTCAATCCAAATAGAAGGACTGCTTCTGCCTTAGCTCCTGTAGAATATGGCTCTGAAGATTGGACTAATGCAGTTAATCAAGAAAGACTAGACTCTCAAATGACTATGGATTTATTTGGAGGAAAGTCTTGGAGAATCAATAGAGATTACTTTATATACTTAACCGTAGGTGTTAGTAATGTTTTAAATAATAGAAACTTTATTACAGGAGGATTTGAACAACTTCGCTTTGATGACGAAGGAGTCGTTAATAGATTTCCTAATAGATACTATTATGCCTACGGCATTAATTATTTTGCTCAAGTAGCATTTAGATTTTAATTTTAATAAAAAAATAATTTTTAAAAATAAATACAATGAAAAAGATAATATTCAATTCATTTTTATTCTCAATTTTGAGTTTATCTATCCTAATTTTTCCTTCTTGTGTAGATCAAGATTTTGACGAACCACCTGCGGATGGTGGAACAGTTGATTTAGTAGCTAACGCTACTGTCTTACAAGTAAAAGCTTTACTTGATGGTGCTAGTTTTATGCAAATATCTGACGACCTAATTCTTGAAGGAATTGTTACAGCGGATGACCAATCTGGTAATTTTTATAAAAAAGTAATCATTGAAGATGCTACTGGAGGATTAGAAGTATTAGTAAACTTCACTGAATCATATAATGATTATCCCGTAGGAAGACAATTATTTGTAAAATGCCAAGGTTTATTTTTACAAGAATATGCAGGTACTATTCAGATTGGAGGAAGTATTTATGATGATGGAGGAGACCCTCGTTTGGCGGGAATTGAAGAAAATTTAGCTTCAGAAATCCTTTTTGCAGGAGCTAGAAACCAAACCGTTCCTAATACAACACTAACATCAGTTATCGAAGCTTATGACAATTCTCTTTTATCTCGTTTAGTAACTATCGAAAATGTAGAGTTTACTTCTAGCGAAGTAGGTTTGACTTATGCAGATAATGTTAATTTATTTTCTGTTAATAGAAATTTAGTTGATTGTAATGGTAATAGTATTATCGTTAGAACAAGTGGATATGCTGATTTTGCAGGTGAAGTAATTCCAAATGGTAGTGGTTCATTAACTGGTATTTTAAGTGTATTTAATGGTGATTACCAATTATTCATAAGAGATTTAAATGATGTTAATTTAAATGATGCAAGATGTTGCGAGGTTAATGAAAGTTTTTCTACAGGACTTTCGGGAGATATGATAGAACTTAGTGGATGGAGGCAGTATCAAGCAGTCGGAACAGAAGTTTGGACTTATCAGTCTTTTGGTAATGAAGTAGTAGCTAAAATCCAAGGATTTTCTGCCAACTCTAACAATATTGAATCTTGGTTAATTACTCCATCTTTGGATTTGTCTGTACCTCGTAAATTGAGATTTGAAAGCATTATTGGTTATCCTTCTTCTGGTCATACACCTTTGACGGTTTATGTATCTCAAGATTATGATGGCTCCAATGTTGAAGCTGCTACTTGGACTTCTTTAGATGCTAATATTGCTTCTTCTGCTGATATTACTTCAGGTAATTGGTCGCCAAATGTTCCATCTGGAGATGTAGCATTACCTACTGGAACTAGTGGATATATTGCATTTGTTTATACTGGAAATAATTCTAATCAAACATCTACAATAGAATTAGATAATATTCAAATTTGTAAGTAAAATTGAAAGTATAAATTTTATATATTTATAAAAAAGAGGCTGTCTACAAACAAGACAGCCTCTTTTTATTTTAAATTTTATTATGAATAATAGACGTTATTACGAAAAATTGATTATGGCTAAATTGTCTTTTTAATGATATTCT
>JAHDBK010000306.1 GCA_020630455.1 Saprospiraceae bacterium | reverse complement strand
TTTTTTATCCATTTTATTTAAATTTTGATTTAATAGAGATGTAAATATAATTAAAATTAGACTTAGTACACTGTAACATAAATAAAATTACATTTTGAAAGAGCCTTTTGTTCTGACTCTGCTTCACGTCCTCGCCTTAATAGCTAAGGCTATTAGGCTGCGGGCGTTCATTGATTCAAAACAAAATTCTTATTTCAAAAAATCAATAAATTTATGTTACAGTGTACTTAGACTTGTATCATTAACATGATAAAAGTATTAACAAAAAATATTTTTAATATAAATACAAGAGAATAAAAAGTTTTTAATGCTTACCTTTGTCCTGCATTTTAAAAATTAATATTTAAATCAATGATTGGTACATCAGATATTAGAAACGGTTTATGTATAGAATACAATAATGACATTTATACTGTTGTAGAATTTTTACATGTAAAACCTGGAAAAGGTAATGCTTTTGTAAGAACAAAAATTAAAAGCTTAACAACAGGTAAAGTCTTAGAAAATACTTGGCCTGCTGGTCATAAGTTAAATGATGTTAGAGTTGAAAGACGCAAACATCAATATTTATATAATGATGACATGGGTTATCATTTCATGGATAATGAATCTTATGAGCAAGTAGCTATTCAAGAAAAATTATTAGACAATCCTTTATTATTAAAAGAAGGAATGGATGTAGATATTCTTTTTCATGCAGAAAAAAATGTCCCCCTAACATTAGATATGCCTCAATACATGATTGTTGAAGTAACTTATACAGAACCTGGTGTTAAAGGAGATACGGCTACTAACTCTCTAAAACCTGCAACAATAGAAACAGGTGCAGAAATTAGAGTTCCTTTATTTATAAATTCGGGTGAAAAAATAAAAATAGATACTAGAACGGCTTCTTATGTAGAAAGAGCAAAATAGTAAATATTTATTATTTCTATTTTTGTAATTATAAAAAAATGTATAATTTAGGCTTTTCTTAAAAAATACGTTTTTTTAAATGTAATTATTTGTATATTAAATCGACCAAACCAAAATTAATATGGAGTTTAAAGAAATTCAAGAATTAATCAAACTCATCAACAAATCTAATTTAACAGAGTTTGAATTAAAACAAGGAGACTTAAAGTTAACAATTAGAACTAAAAGTTATTTTAAGGGTAAAAAAAATATAGTTGAGGTACCTCAAGTTGTGCAAGTACCTTCTCCGGTAATGCCAGTTTCTCACGTGCCTGCAGTTACACCAGCAAACACGACTCCTCCACCTGCACCTGCTGCTCCTAATCCAGCTCCTAATAAGGCTGAAAATGAAGAAAAAGCAGAAGATACGAGCAATTATTTAGAAGTAAAATCTCCAATGGTCGGTACTTTTTATCGTTCTCCTTCTCCTGACAAGCCACCTTTTATAAAAGTAGGTGATAATGTAGCTCAAGGAGATGTAGTTTGTATTGTTGAAGCTATGAAATTATTCAATGAAATAGAAACTGAAGTAAGCGGTAAAATAGTAAAAGTAGTGGTAGAAGACGCAAGTCCTGTTGAATATGACACCGTACTTTTCTTAGTTGACCCTAATGGATAGAACTCAAAATAAAGAAAATTCTTTATTTTTTTGTTTAATTATTTCTTTTAGAAATATAGTTATCATGTCGTTTTAAAAAAATGAACTATGTTTAAAAAAATATTAATTGCCAATAGAGGAGAAATTGCTCTTCGTATCATAAGAACCTGCAAAGAAATGGGCATCAAGACCGTTGCTGTTTATTCAACGGCAGATAAAGAAAGCCTACATGTTCGATTTGCAGATGAAGCCGTTTGTATAGGTCCTCCTTCTTCTGCAGAATCATATTTGAATGTTCCCAAAATAATGGCTGCTGTTGAAATCACTAATGCCGATGCTATTCATCCTGGCTATGGTTTTTTAGCAGAAAATGCTGATTTTGCTGAAGTATGTACTGAATATGGTATCAAATTTATAGGTCCTTCTGCCGAAATGATTCGCAAGATGGGAGATAAAATTACTGCCAAAGATACCATGATAAAAGCGGGTGTTCCTGTTGTACCTGGTTCAGAAGGCTTATTAAAAGATGTCAAGTCAGGTACTAAAATTGCTAAAAAAATCGGTTATCCTGTTATCCTAAAAGCAACTGCTGGAGGAGGTGGTAAAGGAATGAGAATTGTTTGGGAAGAAAGCGAATTCGAAAATCAATGGGATTTAGCTAGAAAAGAAGCTAAGGCTTCTTTCGGAAATGATGGTATCTATGTGGAAAAATTCATTGAAGAGCCTCGTCATATAGAATTTCAAATTATAGGCGATCAATTTGGAAAAGTGGTTCATTTATCTGAAAGAGATTGTTCTATACAAAGAAGACATCAAAAATTGGTGGAAGAATCTCCGTCCCCTTTTATGACTCCAGAGTTGAGAGAGGAAATGGGAAATGCCGCCATTAAAGCAGGCGAATCTATCAATTATGAAGGTGTTGGTACTGTTGAGTTCCTTGTGGATAAGTATAGAAAGTTTTATTTCATGGAAATGAATACTCGTATTCAGGTAGAACACCCTGTTACAGAAGAAGTAATTGACCATGATTTAATAAAAGAACAAATTAAAGTTGCTGCAGGAATTGAATTGACTGGCAAAAATTATATACCTACATTACACGCTATAGAATGTCGCATCAATGCTGAAGATCCTTTTAATGGCTTTAGACCTTCTCCTGGGAAAATTCTTTCTTTCCATAGTGCAAAAGGGCATGGTGTTAGAGTTGACACACATGTTTATGCTGGGTATAATGTACCTCCTTACTACGATTCTATGATTGCAAAATTAATTTGTAAAGCTCAAACTCGTGAAGAATGCATCAAAAAAATGCAAAGGGCATTAGATGAATTTATAGTCGAAGGCGTGAAAACTACCGTTCCATTTCATCAGCGTCTAATGAAAGATGCTAAATTCAAAGAAGGAGATTTCCATACTGGATTTTTAAATGATTTTGATTTAACAGAATAATATTTTTTGTATATTAACAATATACAAAAAGGCAAAATAATAAAGAAAATTCTTTATTATTTTGCCTTTTTTATTTCTACCATCACAGGTAAATGATCACTATATCCACCATAATGTTTACCCCCACTATAGGTTCTATTAGGGCGATATTGCTCTGTGTCTCTATGATAAAACAGCATCCATTTCCTATTAAATACTTGGGCATTTGCAGCTTCAAAGCCTTTCTTATCTAACAAAGAACCTGATACTATAATCTGATCTAGCATACCCCAATCACCTCTATAGTTATGAGAACCTTCTCCTTTCTGGTCGGCTTCATATAAAAGATTATATAATTCTTCAGATTTTACTTTTTTAGCAGGTTTTTGAGCACCTAAAACCTCAGAAATACTTTTATTTATAGGTTCATCATTAAAATCACCCATTAATACAATATGATGGTTGTCATATTTTGAAATTATTTCATCTACTTTAGCTCTTGCTTGTTCTGCTACATACAATCGTTTTGGCTGAGACTCTTCTACACCACCTCTTCTACTCGGCCAATGATTCACCAATACATGAAAATGTTCACCTTCTTTATTTTTTAAATGAGCATATACAATTTCTCTAGTTGTATAGTTTTGAACAATATTTGCTGGAAAATTAATAGTTATAAACTCTTTTTCTACTAATTCATAAAATCGCCTATCATATAATAATGCTACATCAATTCCTCTATTATCTGGTGAATCCCTATGAACAAACTCATAAGCGCCTTCTTTAATATCATTATGATTAATAAGGTCTTTTAATACTGCTTCATTTTCAACTTCACACAAACCCATTATATCTGGTTCACCTAAAAAATCAATGACTTTGGCTAAATGATTGATTTTTTGTTTATACTTATCTTCTGTCCAAGACATTTTCCCCTGAGGAGTAAACTCATCATCATCTTTGTTTTTTTCATTTTTAATATCAAATAAATTTTCAACATTATAAAATGCAATCCTAGATTGTCGATAATCTTCTTTGCCCATAGTACTAGGAACAATAGGTTTAGTCAATACATGATTTCCATCTTTAGCATTTGTAGGATTGTCATCATTGACCTTTTGACCTCCACAGTCCATTAAAGCTAATATTAGCAATAATTGTAATAAAAATATTTTCATTTAAATGATATTTTTTTTGACATTATTTTAGTGAAATAACATCTATTGATTTTTATGAATAATTTTAAGGGCTTCTCTTCTAGTCAATCCTGATAATTGAGGATTAGCTCTGACAAACTGTAAGACTTCATTTGGAGCGATTCGGCTATATTGCCTTAATGCCCAACCTTGTGCCTTTCTAATAAAAAACTCCTTAGAATCTTCATGTCTTAATATATTTTCTACTAATAAATCCCAATTAGTATGTTCTTTATACCTGAGTTGAAACAAAATTGAAGTTCTTACAATCCACATATCATCATCTTGATTCCAATCTCTCATCAACGCATATTCATCATCACTAAAGGTCTTCATATAATGCCCTACTAAATGAGATGCAATAAAATCTACAGTATCCCACCACGATTTTTGAACATTTAGTTCCCTTAACAAATCAATGGTATTTTCATCCCAGTATTTATATGATTTTTGTAAAAATTCAATAGCACAATATTGAAACTCCCTTTCGTCTTTATGCCACATTAATAAAGAAATTTCTTTATAATTTTCTAAATAACTCGATTTTAGTTCTTTCAAAAAAGGTTTAAAAATTTCTTTTCTTTGAGGTGATTTAATGCCAAACATAGAAAATTTATTCTGCATATAAGCAGACATTTTTTCTGCATTATAAGGGTTTTCATTTTTAATAAATTCTTGATGTAAATTTTCTATAATTTTTTCAAATGACATATTT
Source organism: Saprospiraceae bacterium (assembly GCA_020630455.1). Classification (GTDB taxonomy): domain Bacteria; phylum Bacteroidota; class Bacteroidia; order Chitinophagales; family Saprospiraceae; genus JAHDCE01. The sequence continues at coordinate 331 of JAHDBK010000306.1, read as the reverse complement.
AAAGATTTAAGAGCATGTTTAAAATTTATCACAATGAGAATCAATAGATTGAGGTTTTGGCGAAATAAATATTTTTGAGTTTATCGGAATAAACGATAAAATATTTATAAAGACAAGTTCTTAATATGTTGATTCTCATAAAGATTAAAATTTAATAGTTAGTCATTTAATAAAGTGGTAAAAATTTTATTTCAAATAAGTGAATAATAAAGAAATTTCTTTATTATTCACTTATTAAAAAAATCTAATGTCTATAGTCTATTATCTGATTGTCTAAAACATGCTCTAAGAAGCTAACCAATTTGTCCACTTTCCTTTAGCTGTTTTTTCG
>JAHDBK010000305.1 GCA_020630455.1 Saprospiraceae bacterium | reverse complement strand
CAAATATCAACAAATTGTTTCAAATAAGCAAATAATTTTCAAAAAAAATGTTTCAAAAAATATATTTTTATTAAAAAAATTAAAAAATAGAATAAAAAATGTAACTTCGTCTAATATTCAAAATAAGATAAAAATGTCTAAAAGTATCTTAATAGCTGATAGTGGTTCTACCAAGACTGACTGGATGTTTATCGATGATAAAAATAAACGTCAAATCTTTCAAACACATGGCATCAATCCATATATAATGGAAGATGATTTCATTAGTAATATTATCGAAAATGAATTAATTCCACAACTTAAAACAACTGAAATAGACTCTATATTTTACTATGGATGTAGTTGTTCTACAGAAGTAAATTGTCAAAAAATTGAAAGATTAATAAAGAAATTTCTTTATCAATCGACAATTGTAGTAGAACATGATATGTTGGGAGCAGCTAGGGCTGTATGTGGACATGATGCTGGAATTGCCTGTATTTTAGGTACGGGTTCTAATACCTGTGTATACGATGGTAAAAATATCATTGATGAATTAACAAATTTAGGATTTCTAGCAGGTGACGAAGGTAGTGGAAGTTATTTGGGTAGATTATTATTAAAATCTTATTGTTATAGATATTTACCTGAAGACTTAGTACAAGATTTTAAAAATACATTTAAACTAGATCCCAAACAAATTGTAGTAAAATTATATGCTACTAAAACGCCTAATTCATTTGTAGCATCATTTGTTCCTTTTATATCAAAGCACAAAGAACATCCATTTATGCAAAAAATAATCCATGAGTCCTTTACTGATTTTTTTGAAAAAAATATTTTATATTTAAAAGGTGCTAAACAATATGATTTGTATTTTGTCGGTTCAATTGCACATCATTTTCAAAAAGAATTAGAACAAATTGCCTATAAATTTAATTTTAATATTAACAACATAATAAAAAAACCAATAGACAACTTAGTGGATTATCATTTGTTGTAAACAGTTATCAGTTATCCGTTAAATATGAACAATAAACAGTAAACAGTTATCCGTTAATTTTTTAAAATTATATTAAACAATTATGAAAAGAATTGCAGTTTTCACATCAGGTGGTGACGCTCCAGGAATGAATGCAGCCGTAAGGTCAGTAATGAGGAGTGCTTCTAAATTAGGTTTACATGTTTTTAGAATCAACAGAGGATATCAAGGCATGATTGAAGGAGATATTCAACGTTTGGAAAATTTAGATGTCAAAAATATTATACATAGAGGAGGTACTATTTTAAAAACTGCTAGAAGTAATGATTTCAGAACTAAGGAAGGAAGACAACAAGCAGCTGACTCTTTAATGTCATTTGATATTGAAGGCGTTATAGCAATTGGAGGAAATGGTACATTTACGGGTGCTAAAATTTTTCATGAAGAACACCATATTCCTTTTATTGGTGTTCCAGGAACAATTGATAATGATTTGTATGGTACAGATTTCACTATTGGTTTTGATACTGCTATCAATACCGCTATTGATGCTATTGATAAAATAAGAGATACCGCAGACTCTCATAATCGATTGTTCTTTATAGAAGTAATGGGGAGGCATTCTGGTTTTATTGGTCTATATACAGGGCTAGGCAGTGGTTCGAGTGGAATACTCATCCCTGAAAAAGCTCACGACACAGAAGCATTAATCAATGTTTTAAAGAAAGGAATAAAAAGAAAAAAGCTATTCAGTTTAGTTGTTGTAGCAGAAGGAGATGAAAGTGGAGGGGCTATGAAAATAGCTGAAAGAGTAAAAAAAGAATTTCCTCAATACGAAACCAAAGTGACAATTATTGGGCATTTACAACGTGGTGGCTCCCCTACTTGTATGGATAGAATTTTGGCTAGTCGCCTTGGTCATGCTGCAGTCAAAGCATTAATATCAGGAGAAACAAATAAAATGGTTGGACAAATTAACAACAAAATAAAATTAACTCCATTCGAAGATTGTATCAGTAAAGAAAATAGACCTTCAAAAGACTTATTAGAATTAGCAGAGATTTTAGCATTGGGATAAATAAAATTCTTAGCTTTCCCTAATCAATCAATTTATGAAAAATAAATGGCTTTGGGTACATATAGCTGCTTTTACAGTAGCTCTTATTTATGGTATTAATTATACCATAACAAAGGAAGTTACTCCTGAATATATTAAACCTTATGGTTTAGTAATGTATCGAGTTCTAGGAGCGATTATTTTATTTTGGATATTCACACCTAAAGAACCTATAAAAGATAAAAAGGATTTTTTATCATTAGCCATTTGTGCCCTATTTGGAGTAACCATCAATCAGTTATTTTTCATTAAAGGTCTATCTATGACTGTGCCTACAAATGCTGCGGTCATAATGACTACTACGCCAATTTTAGTATTAATTATATCTTCTTTTTGGTTAAAAGATAAAATTACAATAGAAAAATTAGCCGGTGTTTTACTAGGAATGATAGGAGCGATTTTAATACTTACAGATGGTGGTAAAGTATTTAGTGGAGAAGGGTTTAGAGGGGATATTTTTATATTTTTAAATGCTCTTTCTTATGGAACTTATTTAGTTTTAGTCAAACCATTATTAGAAAAATATAGTGCTATGACTATTATTAAATGGATATTTACTTTTGGATTTTTATTTGTAATTCCATTTGGATTTCAAGAAGCTATTGATGTTAAATGGAATGAATTACCTGCACCTGTCTATGGTTTTGTTGCTTATATTATTATATGTACCACTTTTTTTGCATATTTACTGAATGGCTGGGCATTGAAACACTCTACTCCAAACATTATCGCATTCTACATCTATTTACAACCAATTATTGCTACTGCAATTGCATTACTCTTTAGAGGTGATCCACTCACTTGGAAGACAGTGGCATTTACTTCAATGATATTCTTAGGAGTATATTTAGTTGGAAAAAATAAAAAATCATATTCATAATTATAATGAAACATATAGTAGAAAATAAAGGAACTCGATTATTTTTAATATTAGGAGGATTTTTTATAGCCAATGCTATCATTGCAGAATTTATTGGTGTTAAAATATTTCAATTAGAAACAACATTAGGATTTCTTCCTTTTGAATATAAATTACTAGGAGAAACTGTTTCTTTTCAATATACTGCTGGAGTACTTTTATGGCCTGTAGTTTTTGTAATGACAGATATTATCAACGAATATTACGGTAAGAAAGGGGTTCGCTTTCTCTCCTATTTGGCTGTATTTCTAATTGCTTATGCTTTTTTAATGGTATATATGGCAATTTGGTTAGAACCTGCTTCTTGGTGGAATGGCAATTATGAAAAAAACGGAGTTCCAAATATGCAGTCTGCCTATTCTAGTGTCTTCGGACAAGGTTTATTAATTATCATTGGTTCATTAGTAGCTTTTTTGATTGGTCAAATTGTGGATGTATTAGTCTTTCATAAGATTAAAAAAATCACAGGTGAAGATAAAGTTTGGGCTAGAGCAACAGGTTCTACTTTAGTATCACAATTTATAGATAGTTTTGTAGTTTTATTCATTGCTTTTTACTTAGGACCACGTCTGATTTCAGGAAATGGAGAACCTTGGACATTTGCCTTATTCTTAGCCGTTGGACTCAATAATTATATTTATAAATTTCTAATGGCTATTCTATTAACACCAGTGATTTATTTCGCTCATGACAGAATAGATTCCTATTTAGGAAAAGAAGAAGCAGAAGAAATGAAAAAACAAGCGGCTATGAGTTAGTTTTTCTATCTATTTGTAAGATATACACTAAGAGCATGTTTAAATTTTAATATAATTATTATCAAAATTAGTGATAAAAATACCTAAATTTGCGGTAAAAATTTGAAACAAAATGAGGGGATTTTACAAATTCTTTTTAGACGATAAATTTATTTTATCTGCCATTGCAATAAATGCTTTTATCATTACACTAGCATCTTTTCCACACTTGAGTCAAAATCAATTATTACATCATATTGACCACTTTTTTATTTGGTTTTTCCTAGTAGAAATGCTAGTAAAATGGAGAGAATTAGGTATTAAAAATTACTTTAAAGATAAATGGAATCAATTTGATTTCTTCCTTGTAGTAGTTAGTCTTCCTACGATATTATTGAATTTAGCTCCAGATTTATTTAGTTTTATTCCACAGACTTCACTACTTCTTGTGTTTAGACTGTTCAGATTATTAAGGCTTTTTAGATTTATCCGATTCATTCCTAATATGACCCATATATTAAAAGGAATAGGACGGGCTTTCAAGGCTTCACTTTTTGTAGTCATAGGATTATTATTTCTAAACTTTATGTTTGCTTTATTTACTTGTCATCTATACGGCCACCTTGCTCCTGAACAATTTGGAGACCCATTGCGTTCTCTTTATTCTATATTTCAAATGTTTACTGTTGAAGGTTGGTATGAAATGCCTTCAGCTCTAGATGATAAAATGAGTTCTGTTTATTCTATGTGGGCTATGAGGGTTTACTTTGTAAGCATTGTTTTCATTGGTGGAATCCTTGGAATGAGTTTAGTAAATGCCATTTTTGTTGATGAAATGACCATGGACAACAATGATGCTCTCGAAGAAAAAGTAGATGCTTTGCAAGAACAAATTGCAGAATTAAAGAATCTTTTAATTCAAAAAGAAAAATAAATTGTAATCAAATGGGAAATGGTTTTTCAACATTATTAGGTCTTGCTGTATTTGGATATTTTGGATATGTAATATATCTAATCATTTCAATGATATTTGGAAGTACTGCTTTAGGTGATGTTTATGTTCACTTTATCATTGTATGCGTTTTAATTGCCTTAATGATTTTAGGACATTTCTCAGAAGATGAAGAAAATGGAGAAGAAATATCTACATTAGACCAAAAGGATAAACAAAAAGAAGTCAATAAAATAAATGAACCTTTAGAAAATAATCCTTTTGAAAACGAAGATTTAACCCTTACTATTATTGCTAGCGAAAAAACTTGTGAACAAATTGAAAGAATGCTTAAAAACCATAATGATATTATAGACATTTATCTAGATTCAGGATTTTGGTATTCCAATGGAGAAACGGGACCTGAATGGTTTACCGTTCACCTAATTGTAAGTCCTTCTAAAAAAGAAACTGTTGAAAAATTAATTGCCAATTCTCCTTTTCCTATAAATAATATGCACTGGGGATAATTTTATAAAAAGCATCATTAATAACCGC
>JAHDBK010000304.1 GCA_020630455.1 Saprospiraceae bacterium | reverse complement strand
TATAAAGAGCCGAATATCATTCAGGATATTCGGCTCTTTTATTATACGCATCCGTATCGGATAATTTATTACAACTTTACCACAACTGATTATACTTCAAGTCTTCAAATAAGAACTAAAGTGTATTTTTCAATGTGGATTGGTATTATTATTAAAATACTTATAAAATGCTGATTCAATTACCAAGCATTTTTAACCCTGCTCAAGAACATTTCGACAGAAACGCCGCTCAATGTAGATATTTTATAAGTACCTTCTTTACCATATTTTACCTCTAAGTCTTTCTTTTTAGCCCCTTCAATTGCTGACATATACTCAGGGTTGCTAGAAATAGTCTGTAATAAACCGTGCTTATATTGGAAGAAGTAGTAATGACCGCCTTCTACTGGATTTTTGATATAAACGTGCATACCATCATCCACTACATCATAAGGCATTCTAAATTCGATATAAGCTTCTACCATTTTATTAATACTTTGTCCTTTGAGTTGGCTTAATCCTAACTTTCGTTTACTTGAAACGAGTGATTGAAGACTTGGACTCCATTTCATAGGGAGATAACTAAAAAAGAAGAGGGATTCGTCTTTGGGGAGCGTTACCTTTTTAGTCGTTTGATAATTTTTAATGATTTGATTATAATCATCTTCGTTTTTGACTAGCCCTCCTACAATATCCCAAATCATCTTGTCATAATTAGCAGGTAAAGAAATATTAGGAGCTTCTACCGTATTGGTTTGCAAATCTTTGACAATTGCTTTGACTGCTTCTTCAGGTAAATAGTAATCAATGGCAGCCATTAAGTCCATTTCTAAATCTTGTTTGTATGCATTAGTATTTGGACTATCTGTAGTATCTTTTTGTACACTCTCTAAGAATTTAGGAAGCATTATTTTTGCTTGACCCACAACTCTAGGTTTAAAGAATTTCACCCCCTCTCCTACATTAAATGAGCCTGTTGCTTTACAAGTACCTGTTTGATTGTTTACAGTAAATACATTTCCTGTATAATGATTATTATTAGTAAGCTTAATAGAGTCACCAAAGATATAGGTGTCAATAGATTTATCATATTTAAATACGCCTTTAATATCCATCAATGCTCTATCTTTTCTAGCATACAATATTCCTAATACACTTGGATAAGGATTGTATGCTGCACGGTCAACAAATAAACCAGTTCTTAATGGCTCGCCATCAGGATTTTTGGGTTCATTAATAGTAATGGCTAAGTTTTTCTTATCTCCTTTACTATCTACCGTAAACCAGTGTTTTTGAGGAAGAGCATCACTATCTAAAATGGCATATCCTTTAAATTTAAGGTCTTTAATATTAGAGCTTAAAGAGATATCCCCTCTAAATTTAGTCTTGTGATCAACATAAAAGTTGTCTTGAGTGGTAACTGTACCTTTACCCCTTGTTGCGAGTTCTTTTTCATTTCGCTTTCCTTTTCCAATTGGAGCTCCCACAATATCTGAGAATAGGATTTCTTGTTCTTTATCTCCAATATTAAATTCATAATATCCGCTAGCAGTATAATCTCGTCCTCCTTTAATCTTTACAGTTGCTTTATTAATAACGTGGTATTTAGATTTTTCACTAGCCACAATTTGAGCATTTTCAAGTGTTTTCATAGCACCACCTGCAATAATTTCAACATTCCCATCTACAGGATAAACCAAGGCATCAGCTGTTTTAATAAATGGAACACCTCCAATCTTTAAAGTACTAGATTTAATATCATAAGTTGCTGTTTCTCCTTGGAATTGTAATGAATCCAATTCAGGAGATAGGAATTCATCCAGTTTACCTTCTTTTGATTTGAACTCAACAGTTTGAGCATTCATATCCCAAATAAACTCATTCATTGATGTTTTATATTTGTTGTATGGCATCGAAGTCGTAATTTCATTTGAATTGGCTTTGAATTTTCCAATTCCTTTATCAAAATCAAGCGAGCCATTAACATCCCTAGAATCAAAAGCTAATTGGTCTGATACAGGTATTGATTTGATACCAATGTCCATTTTTTCAGAATCTAAAGAGTAAGCACCAAATTTCATACTTTTAGAAGTCATGGATGCTTTGTCCCAATCCAATAAACCATCCCCCCAAAGACCACCTGGTGTTAATGCTAAACTACCTTCTAGTGTATGTAAGCCTGATTTGAACATGGCAAAAGGGAATTCTTCTGAATATACATATAAGGTATCTTTATATGGCTGAAAATCAAAATTAATATCTACACCTCTTACTTGTGGCATTTCAGGGTTGGTATTTCTTTTTTCTTCTAAATCAAATCTACGAGCAGAACCAGTAGCATTGTTTGGCCTGAAAATAATATCTTCGGAGTTAATGTCTGCATTTAGATATTTAATTTTACCGACTCCAGTAAATCCTTGATTATTCAAAGTAATTTGTCCAATATAAGTACTTTTTCCTTTAGCATTTCCTCGAACGTAGTTGGCATATCCATTCGCAGGTGTTTCGTGAACAAAACCAAGAGATTTGTCCTCTCCCATTAATACTAAACGTTCTTCAAATGGCGGAAAAATATCAGCGGAATACATTTCACCTTTAAATTTAATATCAGATACGGTATATCTGTCTATATTATTAAATCCAAATTTATCAAGTCTAAAGTAAAAAGAGTCTCTAGTATAAATACCATCTAAAATTGCCCTATCATCATAGTAAACATAACTTGGTCCAGTACTTGTGAAAGTAGGAAACATATCTAGTTCTTCTTTTCCTGATTTGTTATAAGGAGCATCAATTAATAATACTCCAGTTACATTTTCAATTCTTGAATCAATACTATATGCAATTGGATTGCCATCTTCATCGTCTTCCCCTGTATATTCGAATAAATCCATGTATTTAATTGAATCCATTTTAATAGAAAAATCTTGATATTTGAATTGAAAGCCATTTCCTTGGAAGACTGTTAAGCCACCAAATACTTTACCACTAAATTCCATATTCCGATCTTTTTTAATCATAAGTTGATTATTAAGTGGTTTGACAGCAACTCTATGTACAGGACTAAATTCTAAGTAAGGAACTGCTCTTACATCTATAGGATTTTCATTTTCTTCATTTAAATATAAAAGAGCATTAGTTTCCTTAGTCTTTGATTTAATATTAATATGATCATAGTCTGATTTTTCAACAGCGGCGAGCGCATAGTGTCTGATTTTTTCTTTTAGAATTACAGAACTTTCATCTTCATTATAATCGACAAAACCTCTAGCAACCATTGCATAAAGTAATCTTTTTATAGAAGATTCGTCAAATTTAGGATTAATTTTATAAGCCAAACCACCAGCATCTAATGTATCACTACTCATATCTCTAGAGTAAGATAAAAATGTTGCAATAGGGTTAATGGTTGAAATGTTTTGTAATTCTCTATACACTCCTTCACTATAGTAATGTAGCGATTCAATACTCACTTCTTTTTCGTTTCCACCACCAATCCCAATAACCTTCTTAGAAATTGAAATCGTATCAGTATCAACAAGCCAATCAAGGCGATCTGCTTCTAGATTAATATTATGATAGGAATCCATAAATGGTGTTTTATCTGTTCCCCTATCTCCACGTTTAAGGGTTAATTCTTTTTCTTTTATTTCGAAACGTAGATTGGATGATGGATGATAAATTGAATCATTACCGAAAAGTAGAGAAATTTCAGCTCTTTCACTTATGATTCTTCCTACATCTTCTCGGATAATAAATTCTAGGGAACGAGCCACCATTGCAGGAGCATTAGTAGTAGCATTTAAAACGGTTATTTTAGCTTTATTATCTTTATCTCCAGTACCATAAACAGTAGTTCCACTTAGCTTAAATCCTCCTACATATTGAACGTCAGCTCCTATATTATTGATTCGTAATATTTTTTCATAAGATTCAAATTTAGGGAAAGTAGGTCTTGATGAAGAACTTTTTACAATGGCTCTATCTTCGAATGTTCCTTTAATAGCTTGACCAGGGAAATATTTAGGGAAATATAAAGTAGCGTCTTTACTAGTGTATGCATTTTTTTTAACATCGAATTCGTATTTGCCCAATTCAGCATAAACGTCATCTATTCCTACTCTATCCCAAGATACTTTGCCTTTTTCTCCTCGCCAAGTATCAATGAAAGGAAAATAAATACCAGATGTTTCTTTTATAACAATACTATCTTTTTCATCCCTAATACCCATTAAATCAGCTTTTTCAAAATGTATAGCCAGCTGATTAGAATCTAAAGTGATTTTGTGTTGAGAAGCGATTACCTTCCATTCTGAACCACCAACTTTTCTAAGCATACTATTTTCATAAAAATCAACTATAAATTTTAAAAATTTATCATACTTTTTAAAATTCCTGTTTTCAACAGCTCCAATTACCTCTAAACACAATCGATTGTAGTCGTCAAATTTTTCTCCAGAACTTTCTAAACCTTTTATAGTGTTTATGTTTTCAATATATTTTGTAAAATAAGGAGATACATTTAATTTGAACTTTAGCATGGTATCACAAACGGTATGTATAACTCCAAGTTGTTCTTTAGAATAAGCACCTATCTCATAGTTTTTCTTAAATGTTTTAAAAATAGTTTCTGTTTTTTCGTTCTTGTAACGATTCATGTGTTCATCTAATTGATTCATGAACTCAGCAGGAACATCAGAAAATTCTTTTAATGATTGTCCATAAACAAAACTGGACATTCCTAGAAAAATAATAAAACTAATAAAATACTTCATTTTTGTATTATTTAATTGAAATAATATAATTTATACTACTACATTAAAGTAGAAGTAAGAGCATGTTTAAATTTTAATCTTTATGAAAATCAGCATATTAAGAACTTGTCTTCATAAATATTTTATCGTTTATCCCGATAAACTCAAAAATTATTATTTCGCCAAAACCTTAATCTCTTGATTCTCATTTTATTAAATTTTTAAACATACTCTAAGTCTTAATGCAATTTTTTTATGCAAGTTACTAATTATTTTTGACACAATTTATTGAACAGTCTTGAACATTTTCTTATACAAGTCATTCTTTTGAGTTTGGAACTATAACATTCGAGTTATACCACTACATCATTTGGGTTTTGAACTATATCATTTGAGTTATACAAGTTCATCATTTGAGTTTTGAACTATATTATTTGAGTTATATAAATAATACATTTGAGTTTAAAACTATATCATTTAAGACATATAAC
>JAHDBK010000303.1 GCA_020630455.1 Saprospiraceae bacterium | reverse complement strand
GACGAGGACGTGAAGCAGAGTCAGAACAAAAGGCTCTTTCAAAATACAATTCTATTTATGTTACAGTGTACTTAGTTTTGCAAACCCCAAATCCAAGTACCATCCGTTTTGACATATCCTATTTTAGAGCCTTGCTCGATTCGAATAACTTGATTGCCTAAATAAGATAATTTTTCGTGTTGAACGGGCACAATCATTTCTCCTGAAGAAGTACAAATACCATGTTGTTGATTGATATAGACCTTAATCAAACCATTAGACATGCGTTCCATTTTTTTATATTTAGGAGGAATAATAAAAATCCCTTTGTCATTGATGAGTCCCCATTGTCCATTTAGCTCTACGAAAGCCGTTCCATCTTCAAAAGTTTTGGCATTATTAAAATAGCCTTCATAGATTTCTCCAGATTCTTTGACATAATAATAATTATCATCATAATCAGAAACCAAGCCCTTGCCTTCAGAATAAGAAATAAATCGATTAAGAGAAGGTCTAATCAAGACCTCGCCATCGCTATCTAGCAATCCTCCTTTTTTAGCATTTTTATAGACAACTGCTTTTCCGTCTTCAAAATCTTGGCATTTTGAAAAAGCTAAATCCACCACTACACTTCCCATTTGATTGATATAACCACAATGGCCATCTTTTTTTACCCATGCTTTCCCCTCAGAAAATTGTGATACCTTATCATAAATATTATCGACGACGACCTCTCCATGTACATTGATAAAACCAAATTTTCCATCCTTTTGAAAGGCAGCCAAACCTTGACTAAATGGGTAGATTTTAGGGAAATTTTGAAGACCCACTTTTTCTCCTTCCTTATTCACAAGGTAATATCTAATATTGGCTTTGCTACTCAAAGCAATAGCAATTCCATAAGCATTGAAAGGACTTAAATCATCATAAGAATTATTTGAAATAAATGTACCTTCCAAATTGATTAAGCGTACATTGTCCTTGTCTTTTACCCTTGCTATACCATCTTGAAAATCGAATGCTTTTCTAAATTGTGGTTCGATAACCATTTGATTTTTTTCATTGATATATCCATAACCTTTGGATGTACTTACCCAGACTAAGCCAGAATTAAAATTGCCTACCTGTGCATATTGTGGCTTGATAATGACCTCTCCTTCTTTATTAATAAAACCCCAATCTCCATTCTGATAAATAGCCGCTTTTCCTTCAGAAAATAAAGAGATTTTTTTATATTTTGGTTTAATAATGATTTCTCCTTTTTCGTTAATAAAACCCCAAAGGTTGGCTTTTTTTACAGGAATAAGTCCTTCTTTTAATGGACCAATTTGTTGATAAATACTATTGCTAATCATTTCTCCATTGGGATGGATGATTCCTGAAAGTTCTGTGTTCTTTTGTAAATGTAATAAATCCTTATCTTTTTCAAATCGTTCTATAAAATCATAAATACATGGGATGATTTCTCTTGCATCCTTATCTATGCTGCCCCATTTGTCGCCTAATTTTACAATGCCTTGCCCATTTTTAAAATCCAAAGCAGCTGAATAGTTGGGCGGTATCATTAATCTCCCTAAAGTGTCTATATAACCCCAAGAACAATCTTGACAATAAACCATTGGATTATCTTTGTAAAAGGCATCTTTATGATACTTGCCAAATGTATTTTCCGAAAGGTAATCTTCCCAATTATTAATGGGATATGAATTAGCCGTTTTTTTAGTACCTAATCTGCCTTTTATGGCCATTATAGCCAATCCTTCATGAGATGAACCGATATAATTGTAACCCCCACAAATTTTAATTCCTTTTTTATTAATTAAGCCATGAGTACCATTATCAAATACAACCCTTGCAGAAGGTAAGCCATTGTCAAAATCCTCCAAATGAATATTTCTTAGATATATATCACAAACTAAATTCCCTGTGCTATTATCCATTATTCCAAAATGCTCAGAAAATCTACACTTATAACCATTATAATCTTCTACAACTGTCTTGTATATGCCTACTAATGTGAAGTTATATCGTCTTTTTACTTCAATAAAATCAAAGGTAGGTTGAATTTTTACTTGACCATTACTAATATCTCTTAAACCCCATTTTCTAGTATCATTATCCCAAAACCACTCAAATCCATCCAATTGATAACCTTCGTGAAATTCGTGGTGATGAGCTTTATTTTTATTTTTAATTTTTATATTAGTAAAATGATTGAATTCATCCACTTTGTGGAAGCCATTTTGATTTAAAGTGTACATACTCAATTGTTCCCCTTTCCATGCTTTTATTTTTTCGCCCTTAATTTCGATTTTATCATAAACAGTGTTCAAAACTAGCTTTCCTTTATCGTCTATTATACCAAAAAACTTCCCCTTCCTCACAAGAGCAGCATATTGATTTAAAGGAGCAATATAATCTAATACAGGAGGAACTAATTCTTTGTTTTGAGTATTAATAATGCCCCATTTATTGTCTTTTTTTATTCTAAATAAATCATTATTAAAAATATAAATTTCTTGATACTCATCGGGTATGATTTCAATTCCCAAATGATTGAGTAAGCCAATTTTTAGATTTTTTTGAAAAGTAAAATATTGATTATTTAATAATTTAATTTCTTTGTAATAATTAGCATTAATGAATGTTTTATTTCTGATAGAATAAAGCATTGATTTTTCTTGCTTTGAAAATACAATCCAATTATTATTTAATTTTTTATAATCCGAATATTGTTGACTCAATAATTCATTACCATTATTATCAATAAGTCCCCATTTGTACTTAGACTTAACAACAATGGTAGTGTTGTTAATCGGTTTTATTTCTCTATACAAAACAGGAGCAATAAATTCTCCATTTTTATCAATAATGCCTAATTCCTCATTTTTGTAAACTTCAAAATAAATAGATTGCTTATTAGGTGATTTTTTTATTTTAATTTGGTCAAATTCAGCATTGATTAGTTTCCTTCCATCAATATGAATGAGTCCACAATAAACGTCTTTCCAATATACTAAATATTCATTTTGAAGCAGTTCTATCTTATTATATTGATCTAATATTTTTTTTCTATTCTGATTAATAATATTCCAAGAATTATTTTCATAAATAGAAAATAGAAAAGGACTTATAATTTTAATATCAATGTATTCAATAGGAATGATTAATTTGCCTTGGGTATTGATTACACCCATTTTATTATTTTTTTGAACTACGGCGATTCCACCTTCTTTAAAAGTACCAATGGCTTCATATTGGAGTGGGATAATTACTTTTCCATATTGATTAATCATGCCCCACTTACCGCCTTGCTTAACAGGTAATAAGTCAGTGTTTTGTGCTAATAAACTCTGAGGAAAGTTAAAAGAAAAACAAAAAAATAAAACTACAAAAGTAGTTTGGAAGATTGATTTAAATTTGTACATGTTGTAATTAGAATTCGCCCTTATCACATAACGAGTGTATTCAAATAAAAATTGTTAGAAATATTCTTATTCATTATTTGAATACACCATAAATATAATAATTTTTTAAATTTGCAGCATGATTATACCTGAAAATTTTTTCAAAGGAGTAGTAGCTGCAGGTCATGAAGCAACTGCCGAAGTGGCTTGTGAAGTACTTAAAGAAGGTGGAAATGCTTTTGATGCAGCAATTGCAGCTTTATGGGTAAGTTTTAATTCAGAGCCTTGTATGAGCTCTCCTGGAGGTGGAGGATTTGCTCAAATAATGACTAATAAAGGGGAACATAAAGTTATTGATTTTTTTTGTCAGACTCCTCATAAAAAACTTTCAGCAGATATTGCACATTTTTATCCTTTTACCATTAATTTTGGAGGAGCATCAGAAGAATTTTATATTGGTCATGCATCTCATGCAGTCCCAGGTATGATAGCAGGTATTTTTAAAATGCACCAACAATTCGCTACCATGCCGATGGAGGTCTTGATACAACCTGCCGTTGAGAGAATAAAAAGAGGTATTCCTATTGATGAATTTCAACATATTGATATTGTTCTATTAGATGAAATGATAGAGCAAAGTCAAGAGGCAGTAAGCATTTTCAAAAAAGATAATAAAGCATTAGAAGTTGGAGAGTTGTTGTATATGCCCAATTTAGCTGATTTCATTTATTCAATGGCTAAGGAAGGTGAACGCGAATTTTATGAGGGAAGTATAGCTCAAAAAATTAGTCAAGATAGCAGGGATAATAGAGGGCATATTGATTTAATAGATTTTAAAAATTATCAAGCAAATATAAAGAATTCTCTTTATTTTAATTATAAAAATAAAAAGGTTTATACTACGCCTTTTCCAAGTTTAGGCGGCTCTGTAATTGGATTGGGATTAGGAGAAATGGCTTCTTATAATAGGAATGTTTCAAATGCCAATTCATCTAAGCATATTGAAAGATTATTGCCCGTTTTAAAGAAAATGGAACATACTACTCGTAAGCCAGAAATACTGATAAAAGAACTACAAACTTATCAGAATATTTTATCTACTAAAAAATGGGGGAGTACAACACATTTCAATATTTTAGATAAAGATGGGAATGCTGTTGCGATTACTGTTTCCAATGGAGAAGGTTCTGGTTATATCATGCCACATACCAACTGTTTTATGAATAATATGTTGGGCGAAGCAGCCTTACTACCTGAAGGATTCTTTTCTTGGAAAGAAAACATTCGCCTACATTCTTTAATGTCCCCAACTATTGTAGCTAATGAAAATAATGAAGTAGAAATAGTGACAGGAACAGGAGGAGCAGGGCGAATCCCTTCAGCTATTTTTCAAGTACTTCACTATTTAATTGATTATGGACTTTCCGTAGAAGAAGCCGTACATGCTCCTAGAATGCATTTACAAGAACATTTATTAAATATAGAACCTCCTTTGGTAGCTGATTTTCATAATAATGATGGAATTGATTATCATCATTGGGAAAATAAATACATGTATTTTGGAGGTGTTCATACTATTCAAAAGAAGAAAGATATTATAGAGGCAATAGGAGATTCAAGGAGATTCGGTGTGGTGAAAAAGGTAGAATAAAGCATTGTATTATAATAGACGTTATTACGAAAAGTTTTTTATGAAAGGTAAATTAGTATTTTTAATTATAGTCGAGGCATTACTCGAAAAGCATAGCCTTAGCTATGTTTGAGAGGAATAACGAAGAATATCATTAAAAAGACAATTTAGCTATAATCAATTTTTTGTAATAACGTCTAATACATTCATGATGTTCACATTAATGCTTTCCAAACAATTTT
>JAHDBK010000302.1 GCA_020630455.1 Saprospiraceae bacterium | reverse complement strand
TTATACGCATCCGTATCGGATAATTCATTACAACTTTATCACAACTGATTATATTTCAAATCTTTACAGTATAGCTAAAGTGTATTTTCAATATGGATTGGTATTATATAATTAGATAAGAGATATTAGATTTATAATTCAAAAATTTACTGTATCCAAATACTCATTTTCTAATTTTTTCATACAACTATTTAAAGTAAACTAAATACTTTGATTTTTCGAGTGCAAAGATAATGAATTTCAATAAAAAAAAGAGCCTGAATGATAAATCATTCAGGCTCTTTTAAAATTTTAATAAAGCATTAAGAAGACTAAGCTCCTAGATAGTGTTTTAATAATTTACTTCTAGAAGTACCTCTTAATTTATTAATTGCTTTATCTTTTATTTGACGAACTCTTTCTCTAGTCAAGCCAAATTTTTCACCGATATCTTCTAGTGACATTGGATGTTCAACAGTAATACCAAAGTATAACTTAATAACGTCGGCTTGTCTTTCTGTAAGCGTACTTAGAGAACGTTCAATTTCTCTGCTTAACGATTCATGGAAAGCAAGATGTTTATCAGTATTAGGTGTACTATCATTTTCAAGTACATCTAATAAAGAATTGTCTTCACCTTCGACAAAAGGAGCATCAACAGAAACGTGACGAGAAGCAACACCTAATGTTGTTTCCACTTCATCACTATTGATTTCCAAAACGTCTGCTAATTCCTCAGCTGATGGTTCTCTTTCATATTCTTGTTCTAATAAAGAAAAAGCTTTATTAATTTTATTAAGAGAACCTACCTTATTTAAAGGTAATCTAACAATACGGGATTGTTCTGCTAATGCTTGTAAGATAGATTGACGTATCCACCATACAGCATAAGAAATAAATTTGAAACCTCTGGTTTCATCGAAACGTTGTGCGGCTTTAATTAAGCCCAAATTTCCCTCGTTGATTAAGTCACTGAGGGATAATCCTTGATTTTGATATTGTTTGGCTACGGAAACTACGAATCTTAGATTAGCTTTTGTAAGTTTTTCCAAGGCTATTTGGTCGCCTTGCTTTATTCGTTTTGCTAAATCTACTTCTTCTTCCGGAGTCAGCAAATCCACCTTACCAATTTCCTGTAAATATTTTTCTAAGGATTGACTCTCACGATTAGTGATTGACTTGGTAATTTTCAGTTGCCTCATTCAATTATTTTTATAAATGTTAAAAAAATGAAATAAAAAAAGTCTCTCGAATTGAACCACAAAGTTAAGATTATTCACAAAAATAATCAAGGATATAGCAAAAAAATCATCTTTGAGAAGCAATAATTATTAAATTTCAATTAAAATTCAGTAAAAATAGGGTTTGAATTTGGAAAAATCAATTTTTTATTCTTAATTGCGGCACTTGACCAAATTTTATAAAAATCTAAAATTGAATCGATATGGAAAGAGTGTCATTTGAAATGGAATTCTTATTTCGTGCATCTCCTAATATATTATATAAGTTTTTTACAGTCCCTTCAAATATCATCCGTTGGTTTTGTGATGAGTGTAGTATTGATGATGAAATATATACTTTCGTATGGGATGGTTCTGAAGAATCTGCCGAGATGATTGATGATATAGAAGAAGAACGAGTACGATTTAAATGGTTAGATTCCGACGATGAAGATGAGTATTGGGAAATTCGTTTAAAAAAGTCAGCTATCACCTCTGAAACTATACTTGAAATCACTGACTTTTGTGATGATGATGAAATAGAAGACCAAAAACGTCTTTGGGAAACCCAAATTAAGCAACTTCGAATTGCCTGTGGGGTATAATTTTATTAATTATGGAATGGTTTTCTTCTTGGTTTGACTCTCCTTATTACCATATTTTATACCAACATAGAGATGATAAAGAGGCTGAGTTTTTTATAGATAATTTAATCAATAAATTTAATATTAATAAAGAAAACTCTTTATTAGATTTAGCTTGTGGTAAAGGTAGGCATTCTAAATATTTAGCAAAAACTGGAGCTTTAGTTACTGGATTGGATTTATCTGAACAAAGTATAGCTCATGCCCAGCAATTTAGCAATGACCGACTACAGTTTTATGTTCATGATATGCGAAAATACTTTCGCAGCAATTATTATGATTACATTTTTAACTTTTTTACTAGTTTTGGATATTTTGACAATGATAGAGACCATCATGCTGTTTTGAAAGCCATCAATAAAGGATTGAAACCCAATGGCATATTTGTAATGGATTTTATGAATGCTATTAAGATTATTGAAAATTTAGTGCCTAAAGAAGAAAAAGAATTAGACCATATCCATTTTAAAATTAATAGAAAAGTTGAAAAAAACCACACAATAGTTAAAAGTATTAGATTTAAAGATAAGGCACAAGATTATCATTTTGAGGAACGCGTAAGGGCTTTTCCTTTATATGAATTGGCTAGAATGTTTAGACAAAATGGATTAAATATTATCAATATTTATGGAAATTATGACCTTAGTACTTTTTCTCCATATACATCTCCACGTTTGATTTTAATTGCTCAAAAAAATGCTTGATAGTATTTTAGAAATAGATTTTCAATTATTTGAGTTAATCAATCAAAGTTTTCAAAATAATTTCTTTGATTTCATCATGCCTTATTTAAGAGAAAAGACAGTATGGATTCCTCTTTATATTGGATTAGCTGTATTTTTTATTAAACAATTCAAACTTAAAAAAGGCATCATTATTATCGTACTCTCTATAATTTGTGTAGGAATAAGTGATATTACGAGTAGTAAAATCATCAAACCCAATGTAGAACGATTACGTCCCTGTAATACGGAACAAGAAGTAAGATTATTGGTAAATTGTGGTAGTGGTTATAGTTTTACTTCTTCTCACGCTGCTAATCATTTTGCTTTAGGCACTTTTTGGTTTTTAATATTAGGACATTTCAAAAGAAGTCGCTATCTCTTTTTACTTTGGGCAGCAAGTATATCTTTTGCTCAAGTATATGTAGGCGTTCATTATCCTTTAGATATTTTGAGTGGTGCAATATTGGGTTCAATCATTGCATTTTCAATGTATTTGCTTCACTCTAAAACAAGTATTTATAAAGAAAATTCTTTATAAATACACACATTCAGTAATCTTTATTTTTGAATTTGCTTATCTTCATTCAAATTTTGAAACAAAAGAAACGAAGTTATTATTACTAATAGGTATTTCATATCATTTATTTTAATAATTCATATTTCCAACTTAAAGATTGTAGTACTTTATCATCTAATTCTGTTGGATTACTCATGATAATATTTTCAAAATCTTGTCTAAATTTCTTTTTCACTGGTTCTGAAAATATCCAGTTACAAACAATAGCACTGAACTTTTCATCTGAAAATGCATCTTCAACTCTTGGAATCCCTTTTTTACTAAAGTGAATAATGTCTAATAAATCAGCAAACAATAATGTACTCATGATAGATGATTCTTTTTCCCAAACACCTAATATATTTGGTATTTTAAATCCTCCTTTATAAAACATTAACAAGACATCTAAGATGGGGAAATCTTCATTTTTATATGATAGTTGTTCTTTAAAATATAATTCTGAAAATTCATCTAGAAGGGCTCTTTCTTCTTCATTCCAATCCTCTAATTTTAGCATTCCAAATCGAGTAAAAGACAAAATGGGTTCATAAGAAGGAAATTGATTTTTGGCAACTAATTCTAAAAATTTGGGTGTAAAATATTTTAGTTCGTCTGGGTTTAATGTTTCGGGTTTGGCGGCATCTTGGTATTCCAATATCAAATCCCTACTTACCTGCCTGATAGCGATAGACTTTAAGGCTGCTTCATCAGTTTTGGACATACAGCATACAGTACAAGCATCTAAGTATTCTTGTGGTCGATAATTAGAAAAGATGTGATATGCTTTTTCTACAATATTTTTAATACTATTATTCATTATATTAATAATAAAGAAATTTTGTTATTAATCAAGATATTCATACCAATCATTTTCTAATAATTGGAAAGATTCATCATTTGAATATATCATTTTCAAACTATCGTTTAAGGGCATTACATATTGTTGCCTAACATCTTTATGATAAGAAAAATAAATAAGTTTTTCCTTTTCAATATAAGCATGCCCCATTAGATATTTTTTACTCAAATTTACAAAATGTTGTAAATCATTTTTCTTTTTTAAGGTATCAATATTATATAAGGCAATGGTAGAATCTTGAGTTATCGTTTGGTTTTTAAGATTAGAAATATTTTTCAAATCTCCTACATTACCTTGATTATTCAAATCAAATTCTAGTCTATAATTTTCATTTAAATCACTGACATAAATACCTCCTCTCCAATATGCATAAAAGTTATTTGGCAATTTTTTCAATTCATTGATATCAACATTGTATTGGTCGATATGATTTTTATTATTACAAGTATATTTTAATAATATTAATCCAATAATTAAAAATAAGGTTAATAATTGAAATTTGAAACTCATTATTATTGATTATAAATATTTTCTAATTCAATTTGATATTTTTTGGCTTCAGGTATAAATATATTGGCATTACAATATATCGTAATTAATTTGTTTTGAGCTGCGAAAAGATGAAAATAACCTTTTTTTATAGCATTATCTATTCCATTATAAATTAAATTAAATTCATTTGCATATTGAATTGCTTTGTCATTATCCAAAAAACATACTTCCCTTACTTCAAAACGAGGATACCAATTGCCCTCCATATTTTCTAATTTTTGAGTACTTTTAAAATAAAAAGTACTTACTTTCCCTGTATAAGAACTCCTTTCTAAAATGTTTAATGATTCATTTTGCAAATATCTCAATTTGAATGAAACACCTGTTGTATCAATCTTAACTTGATATTGATTATCTTTTAAGTTTTGAATAAAGGCTAACATTTCTTCAGAATATCTTTGACATTTAATTTCTGGAGTTTCTATAATAGTTTTTTGTGTAGATTTCTTTTTTTCAATAGTAATCTCACAAGCCATCAAAGTGCTTACAAATAAGAGGTATATTAGTATTTTATTCATTATTTAAGGTTTATCGATACAATCACAAAAATTCATTCTCTTTTTGATTTCTTGACTCATGAATTCTGTGCCAAGAGGTGGAGGGAAGCCTTCTTTTGTAATAAAAGATGACAATGCTGCTTTGATGGAATTATTCATTGTTCCGTCTTCAACAAGGTCTTCTCCATACCCCATTTCTTTTAGAAATTTAACGACAGCCTGTACCGTCATTTTA